>NZ_JACDUL010000001.1:0-24383 GCF_013760955.1 Methanococcus maripaludis
CCTCCTGCAAAAGATATGGATGGTCGAAAAAAACGACTTGATGCAATTGAAAGCGGAGAACTACAAGGTTACGACTGGTGGTTCTGCTACACTGACTTAAAAGAATAATTCTTTTTTTATTTTTTAACCTAGATTATGTTTAATAATTTAAATATATAGTTTTGTATGATTTTTATAAAATTAGTGTGAATAATTATATATATTTGTTTTAAGCTATTTTTAAAAAATATTTTCAAAACTGGTGATTTTTTTGACTACGGAAAAATATCAAAATTCATTTCCACTTCCCGATGAAAGCCCTGAAAAAATCGATAAAATAATGAGTGATGCGTATTTTGGAGCGCAGAAATTTTACTTACTAAAAACTGCACTCGAATTAAAAATATTCGATTATTTGTCTGATCCAAAAACCTCCGAAGAATTATCCTCAATTTTAGATCTAGATCCTGTTTTAACTGAATTGATGTTAAAATCACTTTATGAACTTGGAATTATTTCAATTGCTTCAAAAAATGGGGAAACTCACTACATTAATACAAATGGAAGTGATAATTACTTAAAAACAGATTCAAAATATTCAAAAGCCCCGTCAATTTCTGCTTCATTTAACAGTATGGATAGATGGGTAAAGTTATCCGAAATAATGGGCAGCTCTAAAAGCGAAATTATGGAAAATGTATTTTTCCCAGAAATTATTAAAAGAATGGCAAACGATGCCAAATGTTGGGAGCTTCAAAAAACTGTTGAATATGTATCCAAATTTTCAGAATTTAAATCTGCAAAAAAACTCCTCGATATTGCTGGAGGCCATGGGCTCTATGGAATAAGTCTTGGAATGCTAAATGAAAATTTAGATGCATTTGTTTTTGATTTACCTGAAGTTACAGTCGAAACCAAAAAATTCATAGAAAAATACAATGCTAAAAACGTTGATACCGTACAGGGAAATTTCTTTACAGATGAATTTGGAGAAAACTACGACGTAGTTTTTAGTTCGTATAATCCTGGCGGAAAAAATCCAAAAGTTGCTGAAAAAGTATATCGGGCCCTGAATTTAGGGGGAATATTCGTTACAAAACAGGCATTTCCAAAATTATCCTCGCAAAGTACGTCAGATAACTTAAATAACATGGAATGGAACTTTAGCAGTTTTAACGCTACCGGAAAAGGACTTGTAAGATATACATTTGATACAGACCTTACTTTTGAAGAGTATGTTTCATATCTTGAAGAGCTAGGATTTGAAATTCTCGAAACTAAACCGGTGTATGAATTAATCGAATTTAGCGAAGAAATGTTTCCAAACAACATTATTGTCGCAAAAAAAATTAAATAATTCTTTTTATTTTTTTAACTAAAATATATTTAATAATTTAAATATATAATTTAGTATGATTTTTATGAAATTAGTATGAATAGATATATATATCCGTTTTAATCTATTTTTAAAAAACATAACAAAACGGGTGATTTTTTTGACTACTAAAAACTATCAAAATTCATTCCCACTTCCCGATGAAAGCCCTGAAAAAATCGATAAAATAATGAGTGAAACATATTTTGGAGCCCAAAAATTCTACCTTTTAACAACTGCACTCGAATTAAAAATATTCGATTATTTGACTGAAGCAAAAACCTCTGAAGAATTATCCTCGATTTTAGATCTAGATCCTGTTTTAACCGAATTGATGTTAAAATCACTTTATGAACTTGGAATTATTTCAGTAGCTTCAAAAAATGGCAAAACCCACTACATCAATACAACTGCAAGTGATACTTATTTAAAAATGGATTCAACGTACTCAAAAAGCATTTCAATCTCCGCTTCATTTAAAAGTATTGGCATGTGGGTGAATTTATCCGAAATGATGAAGAGTTCTAAACAAAACGTTGTAGAAAACGTATTTTTCCCAGAACTAATTAAAATAATGGCAAATGACTGTAAAGTTTGGGAACTTCAAAAAACCGTAGAATATATCTACAAATTTCCAGAATTTAAAACTGCAAAAAAACTTCTCGATATTGCTGGAGGCCATGGGCTCTATGCAATAAGCCTTGGAATGCTAAATGAAAATTTAGATGGATTTGTTTTTGATATACCCCCAGTTACATTCGAAACCAAAAAATTCATAGAAAAATACAATGCTAAAAACGTTAACACGATACCGGGAAATCTCTTTACAGATAATATTGGAGAAAACTACGACGTAGTTTTTAATTCGTATAATCCTGGCGGAAAAAATCCAAAAGTTGCTGAAAAGATATATAATTCATTAAACATGGGAGGACTCTATATTATAAAACAGATATATCAAAAAGAAACTCATGATGTAGAAGATACCCTAAATAATATGGAATGGAACTTTAACAGCTTTAACGGCAATGGAAAAGGAACTTTAAGGTACACTTTTGAACAAGACCTTGATTTTGAAGGTTATCTCTCGCATTTAGAAACATTAGGATTTGAAATTCTCGAAACTAAGTCGGTTTCTGAAATATCCGATTTCGATGAAGAGTTAACTCCAAGTATAATTACAGTTGCTAAAAAAATTAAATAATTCTTTTTTGTTTTTAAATACTATTTTTTTTAAATTTTAACCAATAACTCATATCATATCGAAAATTTTATGTATTAATTATTACATGTAGTTTAAAAGTATGATAAATACTAATTTTTAGAACACTTATATATTAAGGTGGAAAATTGCAAAAAACTGGAATTTTAGCCATTATTTTATCGCTTATGATGGCAATTGGATTTTCAGGATGTGTTGACAACACTGCTGACTCTTCAAACGAAGTTGCCAAAACTGTTGAAATTGTAGACATGGTTGGAAGAACTGTTGAAGTTCCTGCAGACATTCAAAGAATTGTATGTTCTGGACCAGGATGTCTTAGACTTGTAACTTACCTTCAGGCACAGGATAAGGTTGTCGGTGTTGAATCTATAGAGCAGGCAGATACCTCAGGAATACCCTACCAACTTGCAAATGTTGAATTTTTCCAATCACTACCCATGACTGGAGCAGGCGGTGGAAAAGAAATCGGTGTTGGACCTTACCCCGAACAGGTAATAAGTGCAGCTCCAGAAGTTATCTTTATTACGTACATGGAAGCAGATAGGGCTAACGACCTTCAAACACAATACGGAATTCCTGTTGTAGTCTTAACTTATGGTGATGTTAACTCATTCCATGATGAAAACTTCGTTGCTTGTTTAAACTTACTTGGAACACTCTTCCAAAAAGAAGAAAGAGCTCAAGAAGTAATTGATTTCTTTGCAGATGCTGAAAACGACCTTTTAACAAGAACTGAAAATATTGCAGATGAAAATAAACCTTCAGTATATATTGGAGGACTCTGTAACAAAGGTTCCCATGGAATTGACAGTACTTCAAGTAACTACGCTCCTTTCGCAGCATTAAATGCTAATAACATTGCTAGCGTCCTTGGAGTAGAAAAATCAGTATTCATAAGTAAAGAACAGCTTTTAGAATGGAATCCTGATATCATATTCATTGATACCGGAAGCTATGAACTGATAAAAGAAGACTATGATAAAAATTCAGAATACTACGAATCCCTTGGCGCATTTGAAAATGGAAACGTGTACACACAGTTCCCATACAACTACTACACTACAAACTACGGTACTGCATTAGCTGATGCTTACTATATCGGAAAAACCGTTTACCCCGAACAGTTTGCTGATATAAATGTAGAAGAAAAAGCTGATGAAATATACGAATTTTTAGTTGGCGAAGCTGTTTACGATAAAATGGCTGAAGGCTACTGCGGATTTGAAAAGTTAGACTTTTCAAACTAATGCATCCTCTTTTTTCTTTTTTTTAACTGAATTTTATGATTTTTTTGTAATATTTTAATCGAAAAATATATGTATCAATTATTACATGTATTTTAAAAGTATGATATTTATCATATTTTTAGAACATTGATAATATTGGGTGAAATTTTGAAAAAATTAGGGGTATTATCGGCCTTGATTTCGTTGATGATTGCACTTAGCTTTTCAGGATGTGTTGATAACACTGCTGAATCCTCAGGCGAAGTTGCTAAAACTGTTGAAATTGTAGATATGGTTGGAAGAACTGTTGAAGTTCCTGCAGATATCCAAAGAATTGTATGTTCTGGACCAGGATGTCTTAGACTTGTAACTTATCTACAAGCACAAGACAAACTTGTAGGTATCGAATCCACAGAACAGAATAATATATCTGGAAGACCATATCAACTTGCAAATGTTGAATTCTTCCAATCACTACCTATGACCGGACTTGGTGGTGGAAAAGAAATCGGTGTTGGACCATACCCTGAACAGGTTATATGTGCAGCTCCGGAAGTTATTTTTATTACTTACATGGATGCAGATAGAGCTAACGACCTTCAGGAACAGTACGGAATTCCTGTTGTAATCTTAAATTATGGTGAAGTTAACTCATTCCATGATGAAGACTTCGTTGGTTGTTTAAACTTACTTGGAACACTCTTCCAAAAAGAAGAAAGAACTCAAGATGTAATCGATTTCTTTGCAGATGCTGAAAACGACCTTTTAACAAGAACTGAAAATATTGCAGATGAAGATAAACCTTCAGTATATATTGGAGGGCTCTGTGCAAAAGGTGCTCATGGAATTGACAGTACGTCAAGTAACTACGCTCCTTTCGCTGCATTAAATGCAAATAACGTTGCTAGCTCCCTGGGAATAGAAAAACAATTATTCATAAGTAAAGAACAGCTTTTAGAATGGAATCCTGATATCATATTCATTGATACTGGAAGTTACTCATTGATAAAAGAAGACTACGATAAAAGTTCAGAATACTACGAATCACTTGGTGCATTTGAAAATGGAAAAGTGTACACGCAGTTCCCATACAACTCCTACACTACAAACTACGGTACTGCATTGGCTGATGCTTACTATATCGGAAAAACAGTATACCCTGAACAGTTCTCCGATATAAATATCGAAGAAAAAGCTGATGAAATATACGAATTCTTAGTTGGCGAAGCTGTTTACGATAAAATGACTGAAAGCTACTGTGGATTTGAAAACTTGGACTTTTCGAGCCAATAAATTCTTTTTTCTTTTTTTACTGAATTTTACCTGCTATCAACAACACTATTCAAGATAGGTTTCATTTTAATAAAATAATATAGATTAGATCGAAACCATTATGTAACAACAATACCTCATTTTTAGAAAGTATTGATTCAGGTGGTATATTGAATAAAAAAATAGGTACGTTGATTATTGCTTTTTTGATGATTCTAACAGTTGCAATCTGCGGTTGTACTGACTCATCAAGTAGCGCTACAGAAACTAATGAAAACACAAATACAATTACAGTTGTTGACGCTGCTGGAAGAACCGTTGAGGTCCCTAAAAATCCAGAAAAAATAATTGCATTACGTGGTGCATCAAGAGAAGTTGTTTACCTTCGAGCACAGGATAAAATTATAGGTATCGAATTTAGGGAAGGTTCATTGAAAGGTGATGGAATTTATCCTTCAGCGTTTCAAATTCCACATATTGCTGCATATCCGGAATTAATAAATTTAACAGTTGTTACCGCAGGTAGCACAATTAACTTTGAAGAAATTACAAAAATTCAACCGGATATAATATTTATGGGAACTAGTGGTGCATTATATGCCGACGATACTCAGAAGAAAACAGGCATTCCGGTTGTTATCGTTCACGTTAATGCAGTTGGAACTGAAGCTGAACATGAAAAGTACTATGAAACTTTACGACTAATGGGTGAAATTTTAGGAAAAGAAGAAAGAGCTGAAGAATTAATCTCGATAATTGAAGAATATGAAACTGATCTTGCAAATAGGGTAGCAGATATTCCTGACGAAGAAAGACCTACTGTTTACATTGCAGGAAGGCCCTACTGTGGAGCTCACGGTCTTGATGGAACTGACGCACAATGGATCCCATTTAGACTCATAAATGCCAATAACATAGCTTCAGGATTATCGAATATTAGTGAAGGACTTACAATAAACAAAGAACAGCTCCTTGAATGGGATCCAGAATACATTTTCGCAAGTGAAGCTTCAATGCGTTTTATAAATAATGATTTAAGCGATTCTGCATATCAAGGATTGAGCGCAATTAAAAATGGAAATGTCTACGGAGTTTTACCATACTGCTGGTATTCGTACAATAAAGATTCGGGAATTGCGGATGCTTATTTTATTGGTAAAACCATATACCCTGAACAGTTTTCAGATATCGATCCGGAAGCGAAAGCTGATGAGATATACGAAAAATTCCTTGGAAAGCCAGTTTATTCAGCAATGGAAACCCAGTTTGGCGGATATATTGAATTAACAAATAATTAAATCCTCTTACTATTTTTTTAAAAAAATTTATTTTTAGTAATACTATATCGAAAATTTTATGTAACAATGATACCAAATTTTTTTTGGAATATATTAATTCAGGTGGTATATTGAATAAAAAAATAATATCTGTTATATTGGCACTTATGATGTCGCTTGTTGTCGCATTTTCCGGATGTATTGGAAGTAGCGAATCAAGCGCGTCTGAAGTTGCCGACACTATTGAAATTGTAGACCTGCTTGGAAGAACTGTTGAAGTTCCAGCCGACGTTCAAAAAATCGTCTGTTCTGGACCAGGCTGTTTAAGATTGATTTGTTACCTCGATGCGACTGAATATTTGGTCGGTATTGAAGGATTTGAAAATACAAATCTTATTGGAAGACCATACAGGCTTGCACATGATGAATTCTCAGAACTTGCAGTAATTGGAAACGGGGGCCCACAAGATATCAACGTTGGACCAGACCCTGAAAAAGTACTAAATGTAATGCCAGATGTTATATTCATAACATACATGGACGCAGATAAAGCTGACGAACTTCAAGAAAAAACAGGAATTCCGGTTGTAGTATTAAGTTACGGTGCACTTGGAAACTTCAAAAATGATGCAATATTTGACTCACTGACACTTTCCGGAGAAATCCTTGGAAAAGAAGAAAGAGCAGAAGAAGTAATTTCATTTATGACTGGAATTCAGGACGATCTAGATGAAAGAACTGCTGAAATTCCTGATGAAGAAAAACCAACGATTTACGTTGGAGCAATAGGTAATAAAGGTGTTCACGGAATCGACAGCACTGAAGGTGCATATCCCCCATTTGAAGCATTGAACACTGAAAACGTTGCAAAAGTTGCATCCACTGAACACTTATTCCTAAGCAAAGAACAAATACTTGAATGGGATCCAGAATTCATCTTTATCGATGAAGGGGGACTCTCACTCGTATATGAAGACTACGAAAAAAACCCGGAATACTACGAATCTCTTGATGCATTTAAAAATGGAAATGTTTACGGAATATTACCATTTAACTACTATACAACAAACCTTGATACTGCAATGGCAGATTCATATTATATTGGATCAATTCTTTATCCTGAAGCATTTTCGGATGTAAATCCAGAAGCAAAGGCTGATGAAATATACGAATTTTTAGTTGGCGAAGCTGTTTACTATAAAATGGCTGAAAATTTTGAGGGATTTAAAAAATTAGACTTATTAAATCAGTAAGTATGCTGCTTGAGTTTTGTAATACATTTAATAATATTTATTTTTGATATTTGGCACATTATCGTTAAATAATCGAAAATTATATGTATTAATAATACTTATCTTTAAAAAATATTACAAAACTCAGGTGGTATTTTGTATAAAAAAATAGGTACGTTAATTATTGCTTCCTTGATGATTTTAACAGTCGCAACCTGCGGTTGTACTGAATCTACAAGTAGCACTACAGTAACTAATGAAGAAATAACTACAATTACAGTTGTTGATGCTGCTGGAAGAACCGTTGAGGTTCCACAAAATCCAGAAAAAATAATTGCACTAAGTTGTGCATTAAGAGAAGTCGTTTACCTTCAATCACAAGATAAAGTTGTAGGTATCGAATTTAGGGAAGCTGCAAAAAAAACTGATGGAACTTTCCCGTCAGGTTTAGAGCTCCCATATCTTGCCGCATATCCGGAATTAATGAATTTGACTGTTGTTAACGCAGGAAACACAGTTAACGTTGAAGAAATTGCAAAACTTCAACCTGATGTGATATTTGTTGGAACTTCGGGTGCAGGTAGTGCAGAAGATATTCAAGCAAAAACAGGAATTCCTGTTGTCATTGTTTACGTTGCTACAGTTGGAACTGAAGCTCAAAACGAAAAGTACTATGAAACTTTAGAGTTAATGGGTAAAGTTTTAGGAAAAGAAGACAGAGCTGAAGAATTAATCTCAATAATCAAAGAATATGAAGCGGACCTTGCGAACAGAGTAGCAGACATTCCAGATGAAGAAAGACCTACCGTTTACGTTGCAGGAAGGCCTTACATGGGAGTTCACGGTCTTGATGGAACTGACCCACACTGGCCTTCATTTGAACTCTTGAATGCCAATAACGTAGCTTCAGAAGTATCAGATGTCAGTGAAGGAATTTCAATAAACAAAGAACAACTCATTGAATGGGATCCAGAATACATTTTCGCAAGTGAATCTTCAATGAGTCTAATAAATGACGATTTAAACGATCCTGCATACCAAGGATTGAGTGCAGTTCAGAATGGAAACATCTACGGAGTTTTACCATACTGCTGGTATTCATTTAATAAAGAAACAGGAATTGCAAACGCTTATTTCGTTGGTAAAACCATATATCCTGAACAGTTTGAGGATATAAATATAGAAGAAAAAGCTGATGAAATATACGAAAAATTCCTTGGAAAACCAGTTTATTCAGTACTAGAAACCCAGTTTCCAGGATATACCAAACTAACCAATAACTAATTTTCATACTATTTTTTTAAAAATTTATTTTTTGATAAGATTAATTAGTTATTTATATGTTAAAATAATACTTATTTGATAAGTTTATTACCAAAGCAGGGATAATGTGGAAAGTTCTGTTAATGATTACAAAAAATATACTTTGAAAAAACTGATATTTGGTTTTGTACTGATTATCGCCTTAATCATAATATCAATTTATGCACTATGTACTGGAGATTTTCATTTATCGATCAACCAAATTATAAATGCACTACTCGGTTCTGGAGATGCTGCTTCAAACCTCGTTATATGGAATATTAGGCTTCCAAGAATATTTGCTGCAATTCTCTGTGGAATCGGACTATCGGTTTCCGGTGCAGTAATGCAGTGTGTTTTAAGAAACCCGCTCGCATCCCCGTTTACCATGGGTATTTCTCACGGGGCAATGTTTGGAGCATGTGTTGCAATAATTACACTTGGAATAGGTGGTGCTGAAAGTACCGGGCATATCGCAATAAACAACCCTTATTCAATAACTGTATTTGCATTCTTTGGTTCATTGCTTGGTGTTTGTGCAGTATTACTACTTGCCAGATTAAAGGGATTAAGTCCTGAAGCAATGATTCTTGCAGGGGTTGCAATATCCTCATTATTTACTGCTGCAACCACACTTATACAGTACTTTGCAGATGATATGCAGTTAGCTGCAATGGTTTACTGGTCATTTGGTGACCTTGGAAGACCCCTCTGGCCAGAAGTAAAAATCATGGCGTTTGTAGCAGTTGTTTCGCTTATTTACTTCATACATAAAAGATGGGACTATAACGCTCTTGAAAGCGGTGAAGAAACTGCAAAATCCCTTGGTGTTAATACTGATAAAATAAGATTATCCGGAATGCTTGTTGCATCCCTAGTAACTTCAGTTTGTGTTGCATTCTTGGGAATTATTGGATTTGTTGGATTAATATGTCCGCACATCGTAAGAATAACTGTTGGGGGAGATTACAGATACTTAATTCCATTATGTAGTATCTTTGGTGCAGTACTGGTACTTTTAGCAGATACATTTGCACGTACAATAATGTCCCCAATAATTCTCCCAGTAGGGATCTTAACATCATTTTTGGGAGCTCCGATGTTCCTTTACTTATTAATGAAGATGTATAAATGATTAATCCTGGTGAAAACATGATAGTTTCAGTAGATGGAGTTGAGTTCAAATATAAAAGTACTGAAATCTTAAAAGACGTTAAATTTGAAGTAAAAAAAGGAGAAGTCGTTTCAATCCTTGGAATAAACGGGGCCGGAAAGTCAACCCTTATAAAATGCATAAATAAAATCTTACCTCCAAAAAAAGGAACCATAACTATTGAAAATTTAGATGTAAATAAAATGGACAGGCTTGACTTGGCAAAAAAGGTAGGTTACGTTCCGCAGAGATCCAATGGAAACTACATGACTGTATTTGATGCGTTACTCTTGGGAAGAAAACCACATATTAAGTGGGAAATCTCAAAAAAAGACATTGAAATTACAGAAAACGTGCTTAAACTTCTCGATCTCGATAAATATGCACTCAGAAACACGAATGAACTCAGCGGCGGAGAACTTCAAAAAGTAATTATTGGAAGGGCGCTAGTTCAAGAACCAAAATTAATACTTCTTGATGAACCAACAAACAATCTCGACCTGAAAAACCAGCTTGAAGTTATGAGAATACTAAAAGATGTATCAATTTCTCAAAATATTACTTCAATCATCGTGATGCACGATATAAACCTTGCACTGAGATATTCCGATAAATTTCTGATGTTAAAAGATGGGAAAATCTTTGCTGAAGGCGGAAAAGAAATAATCAATTCACAAAACCTTATGGAAGTATACGGTGTAAACACGCATATACATGACTTAAATGGTCAATTAACCGTAGTTCCTGGAGAAGGGTATTAATTAAATATATTTTCTCATTAAAATGCCATCTGAACATTCATCATCTTCAAAAAATTCTTTTATTCTACTTATCTCTTTAAAACCATTTTTTTCGTAAAGTTTGATCGCATCATTCCATTTTTCCGAAACCGTTAGGATCATGCTTGAAATTTTATACTTTTTTGTAATTCTTTTAATTAATTCAGTAAAAAGCAAATTTCCGTATCCTTTTTTCCGGTGTTCTTTTAAAACTCCGATTGATGATACGTATAGTTCCGATCCATTGCTATTGTGAACTTTTTTAATATCATGATCTAAATCAAACATTTTTTCGTCGATATTTTCAAGATATTCCCAGATTTCAGAAGAAATGTATCCTGAAACCTTGGAATTAACTTCTAAAACTAAAAAACCATCCGAAAACGTGAGTATCCGATTTAAAAAAGCATTTCTACTTTCAGAAATACCCTCATCAAATGAATCATATTCTATGTTCATTATCTCATTAATATCATTTTTTCTAGCGTTTCTGATGACTACTTTTTCCAAAAAAAACACCTTAAATCAGATTATTTCTTAAACAAAACGCAGTTTTTATATAGTACTGTAATCAATTATCTAGTATATATAGAAGAGATAAACCCCCAAATAAAATTGGTGAGATTTTTGGAAACCGTCCAAAGTACTATTAAATCATTTATCAAAAACAGCAACAAAATTGCAATACTTGGTATTGGAAACTATTTAAAAAGTGATGATGGATTTGGCGTTTATGTCGTTGAATCCTTACTTAAAAATTATTCTAAAACTTATGAAAGTTTATCATTGGAAAAGGAAGTAAATTCTGTAAATAACAAATTAATTCTGATGAATTGTGGCGTAGTTCCAGAAAATTTCACAGATGTAATTAAAAAGGAAAATCCGGACAAAATCATAATGATTGATGCTGCGTTAATGCATCAAGAACCCGGAAGTTTAAGAATTGTGGAAAGTGACGAAATTTCAGAAACAGGATTTTCAACTCACTCACTCCCGCTATCAATTATAATCAAATACATTAATACACATATTGATACAGAAATATTAATTGTAGGAATAGAACCAACCGATCTTGAATTTGGTGTGCCACTATCTGGACTAATAAAAGAAAAAGCAGATGAATTTTCAAAATTATTAATTGAAGAAATTAATTCTTTTTTATTATAAAACAGGTGAATTATGTTTTCAGTACAATTTAACACGACTGATGAATTACCAGAACCATCCCCTAACTTAATTAATCAGGTTATCGGACAGGATGACGCGGTCAAAATAGTATTGAGTGCTGTAAAAAATAAAAGACATGCATTACTACTTGGAGATCCGGGTGTTGGTAAATCTATGATGGTAAAAGCTTTTGGTCAGCTTTTAGAACATTCAAGCGATTTTAAACCATACTCTTTAATTGCGCGACCCAATATGAAAAATTCGGAAAAACCGATAATCGACTTGATTGAGGGCCATTTAATAGAAGAAACGATGCAGATAGAAAGTCCAAAATTAATGAGGCAACCTCCAAGCATATTTACACTATTACTTGGAATTATTGTCTCTTCACTGGTATTGAGCTACATATTAAATGGATTGTCTGATCCTTCATCCAAATTCGCAGTAATTGCGGCAATCTCTGTAATTGGCTCCCTTTTAGTATTTTTAATACTATTTCTAAATATTTTTGGAGCTACAAAAGCTTCTATGCCAAATACAGTAAGCCCTGCAGATATAAAACCTGTGGTGCTCTACGAATGCAAAAAAAGGCCACTTGTAAGGGCAAGTGCGTACAACACTACAAAATTACTTGGAGACATTAAACACTGCCCACTAGGTGGAAAACCCCCAATTGGAACACCGCCCCACAAAAGAGTAATTCTCGGAGCAATACATGAAGCACACAAGGGTATTCTCTACGTTGATGAAATTAAAACCATGCCTGTTGATGTTCAGGATTACATCTTAACTGCACTTCAGGACAAACAACTTGCAATAAGTGGTAGAAATCCAAATTCGAGTGGAGCTTCAGTTGAAACCAACCCGATACCATGTGATTTAACATTGATAATGTCTGGAAACATGGACGATGCGAGTAATCTAAGAGCACCATTGCTTGATAGAATTGACTATAAAGTTGTGTTGAAAAATAAAATGGATAATAATCAGGAAAATAGAGATAAATTACTCCAATTTATTGTACAGGAAATTAAAAACAATAATTTAAGACCTATGACTTATGAAGCATGCTGTGAAATCGTTAAAATGGCGCAGTTGCTTTCAGGATCAAAAAACAAACTTACATTGAGATTAAGACAGGTCTCAAACATTATCAAAATGGCAAACGATATTGCAACAGGCAAAGAACTCTCCGAAAGCATTGAAGAAATGTCAGAAGAATCAGCCCCTGAAGTAAATGTAAAATCAGTTGAAAAACCAGTAGAAAAGAAAAACACTCAAAAAATTATGAAAGTTGTTGGAAAATTCAAACCTAAAAAAACTGAAGATACAACACCTAAAAAAACCGTTTCAAAAGCCCCAGTTCTTGAAAAGAAAGATGAAACAGTAATTGATCTTGAACATATCAATGAAATTGTAAGTACTGGAATATATAGCATGACCAAACAGGTTGCAATTGATTATTTGAAAAATTTCAAAAGATATAAAAATATCGTTTCAAATGACGTTCCAAAAATTGGAGTAATTCATGGACTTGCAGTTTTGGGTGCAGACGGGCTTGGAGATGTTACAAAAATTATTACAAAAATTGTAAAATCAAAACACCCTCGAACAAACCTTCTAAATATCAGCGGGGACCTTGCAAAACACAGCATTACTCTTGCTTCAGCACTATCTAAAAAACTTGTCTCAGATGGGACCTTAAGTATTGCAAAAGCTAAAGAAGAACTTAAAAAAGAAGATCTCGATTTAGCAGAACATGACATTTACATCCAGTTCAGCCAATCGTACTCGAAAATTGATGGGGACTCTGCAACTGCCGCTGCATGTTTAAGCATTATCTCAGCACTATTAAATATTCCATTAAAACAGGATTTCTGTATAACTGGAAGCCTTGATTTAAACGGGGAAATTCTTGCGATCGGCGGTGTTAACGAAAAAATAAATGCTGCTAAAGAATACGGGTTTAAAAGAGTAATTATCCCAAAATCAAACTTTGATGATGTTATAGACCCGGAAAGAATCGAAGTAATTGCAGTTACCCGGCTTGAAGAAATAATTCCTTTAGCATTTGAATTAAATAACTTATAATTAATTTTCCCTATCTTTCCGGTGATTTTATGGATCTAATTAACTTTATCAAAATATGTCATTTACTATACGATAGAAAATACGTCGTTGGTTCGGGTGGAAATGTAAGCATTCGAGATGGAAATCATATTTATATCACACCAACTGGCTCAATTTTAGGATTTTTAAATGAAGAAGACGTCTGTATTGTTGATTTGAATGGAAACATCATAAAAGGAAAACCTACATCAGAATTGAATATGCATTTAAAAATATATCAAAACAAAGATTGTGTAAATGCAATAGTTCACACTCATTCAATGTACTGTACTGCATTTTCTGCACTGGATAAAAAGCTGGAATTATTTACTCCTGAAGCTGAAATTGTTGTTAAAAAAATAGCATACGTTGACTATTCCCCATGTGGAAGTTTGGAACTTGCAGAAAATGTTTCATCATGTGTTGAAGATTCAATTATTTTAAAAAACCATGGAATAGTTACCGTTGGAAAAGATATAACTGAAGCTTACGTAAAAACTGAAGTCTTAGAAGAAATAGCTCAGCTAAATTATATAATAAATAATTTAAAATAAAATCTCTTTTAAAATTTCAAAAAAGTTTAAATTTAAAATTTATTTAAATTAATTTTTTAGTTAATTTTTAATTGTTTCTAGTTCACTTACAATTCCCCATATCTGGGTTCTTGTGTGAATAGGCATGTTTGGGTCTTCGCTAATATCATCTAAATACTGAATTGCAGTTGCACTTCTTACAATTAATTCCTGTTCTTCATTGTGTAGTGCATTTTTTGCGTTATCTGCTGCTGCACGAATGTTTCTTGGAACTGTTGTATCTTCTACGATTTCTTCGAGCATTGATGAAATATTTCTAAGTTTATCTGTTGGAGATAATTTTTTGGCGCTAAACATGGGTTCACCTCATTGGCCGTGTTTTAAATAAAAAAGAACTGTAAATTCAACTATTGCATAATATGATTAAATGATATCATATTTAAAGATTAAGGTCATTATTTTTGAAATTGAAATAAAAAGAGTTTTTTGGTAAAAAATCCCGTTATTTCTTGAGTATTTCTACTTTTTTGGAAGTTCCAACAAGTACTTTATCACATTTACTAAATACTCCGTTCTCTAAAACTCCAGGAATATTGTTTAACATGATTTCAGTTTCTTCTGCATCTTCAATACTCATGAATACATCAATAATCATGTTTCCACTGTCTGTAATTACGGGACCCATTTTTCCAGAACCTGATCTGATTGCAGGTGCGGTGTTAAGTTTTAAAAGTTTGTTTAAAACTGTAGAATATGCAAATGGAATTACTTCTAAAGGTACTGGAGTTTTATCCCCCAATGAATCTACTAATTTTCCCTCATCTGCTAAAACGATGAATTCTTTTGCATAGTAGTCCACAATTTTTTCCATTGTGTGACATCCGCCGCCGCCTTTTATGAGTGCAAGGGTACTTTTACAGACTTCATCTGCACCATCTATTGCAAGGTCAATTTCCCCACACTGATCAAGTGAAATCAAAGGAATTCCAGCGGTGCTTGCAACCATTCTTGAATCAAAAGATGTAGGTACTCCGTAAATGTATAATTCTTCTTCAACAATCCTTTTTCCAAGTTCCTGAATGAAAAGATTTGCTGTTGAGCCTGAACCAAGTCCCACAACCATTTCGTCTTTTACAAGTTTTGCAGCCTGTTTTGCAACTTTTAACTTCAACGAATCGGAATCTGTGGGCACTTCATCGTTAGCTTTTTTAGTCCTAGCCATAAAAATCACCAAAAATACTTAAAAATGCAATATATTGAAAAAAGATATGTTTTGTTAAGTAGTAAAATTAAAGTTTTTCTACAATTTTTATTGTAAATTTTAATGTTTCTCCAGCTAATTCGTGGTTGAAGTCAAGAGCTACATCTTCATCAGTAACTTCCAAAATTACCGCAGGTTCGTCACCAGCAACAATTACCATTCCTTCTTCAGGTTCAAAGTCTGCTTCATCGAATGCTTCGATTGGAACTCTTTCGATTAATGATTCGTCCCTAAATCCGTATCCTTTTTCAGGAGGGATTATAACTGTTACTTCTTCTCCAACTTTGAGGCCTAAAACTGCTTCTTCAAAACCTTGGATTAACTGTCCTTCCCCAACAGTAAATTCCAAAGGCATGTATGGCCTTCCCTCTTCAAAGATTCCTTCTTCTTTAGCAACAGCTTCTACTGAGGTATCGAAAACTTCCCCTTCTTCAAATCTGCCGGTGTAATCTACCTTTATTGTATCTCCTTTGGTAATCAAAAAAATCAACTCCTACTTCATGTGTGACTATCAATCAAATAATCAATATAATATATATATCTTATTATCAGCCCGAGTTATACACTAACTTTGTAAATCGGTCTTTTTAAGGGCATTTTTTTAAATCAAATCAAAAGTTATAAAAATTAAAAAATATCTAAAAAAATTAGAATATAAAAAAGGTGGAACAGTGCTTAGTGTAAATTTAGCTTCATTACCAATTGTTGAAGATATGATCAACAGAAAAGAAGAATTAAACCTTGAAGTAATTACATTAGAAAACGGAGCTACAGTGCTTGACTGTGGTGTAAACGTAATGGGTAGCTTTGAAGCAGGTAAATTATTTACTAAAATCTGTCTCGGCGGACTTGCACACGTTGGAATAAGCATTTCAGGATCCCTTGATAACAAACTCGTTTTACCCTGCGTAAAAATTAAAACCTCACACCCTGCAATTGCAACACTCGGTTCACAAAAAGCTGGATGGAGCGTAAGTGTTGGTAAATACTTCGCAATGGGTTCAGGACCTGCAAGAGCATTAGCAATGATGCCAAAAGCAACCTACGAAGAAATTGACTACAGAGACGAAGCAGATATTGCAATTCTTTGTTTAGAATCTTCACAACTCCCTGATGAAAACGTTGCTGACCACGTTGCTGAAAAATGTGGTGTAGATGTTTCAAAAGTTTACTTACTCGTTGCTCCAACAGCTTCAATGGTAGGGGCAGTTCAAATCAGCGGTAGAGTTGTAGAAAACGGAACTTACAAAATGTTAGAAGCTCTTCACTTTGATGTAAGAAAAGTTAAATTTGCAGCAGGCATTGCTCCAGTTGCTCCAGTAATCGGAGACGACTTGAAAATGATGGGCGCTACAAACGATATGGTTCTCTACGGAGGTAGAACCTACTACTACGTTAAAAGCGACGAAGGGGACGACATTGAAAAATTATGCAAATCCTTACCATCCTGTTCCGCTGAAACTTACGGAAAACCATTCTTAGAAGTATTCAAAGAAGCAAACTACGATTTCTACAAAATTGACAAAGGAATGTTTGCTCCAGCAGTTGTTACAATCAACGACCTTAGAACCGGAAAATTAATGTCATACGGTGAAACAAACGTTGAAGTACTTAAAAAATCATTAAAATTCAGCCAATTATAAATTAACATAGCATATAAATACTAAATTTTAATACTATTTTTTAAAATATTATTCAAAATTTACAAGATCAAAATTACCGTTTTTTAAGGTGTTTTTATGGATTTATCAAATTTAAATGAGAAGGATATGGCTTTGGGCTGTAAATACTGTATAAAAGGAGAAAAACTGGTTTTATATATTACAGGACTCTGTGAAGAATCCTGCTATTACTGCCCGCTTTCAGAAAAAAGAAAAAAAAAGGACGTAATTTTTGCAAATGAAAAGCAGATCAATTCAATTGAAGAAGCAGTTGAAGAAGCACATCTTTGCGGAAGTAAAGGCGTTGGGATAACTGGTGGAAACCCGCTTTTAAAAATTGAAAGAACGGTTGAATATTTAAAAGCTTTGAAGGAAGAATTTGGAAATGATTTCCACGCACATCTATACACCACACCAAAGTTTGTCAGTGAAGAGAATTTAACATTATTGAATGAAGCGGGACTTGATGAAATCAGACTGCATTCAACAAGATTATTCAATGATTTTGAACATTTTGATAAATTGGACTTTTTAAACAAATTAAAACTCTGTAAAGGTTATATCAAAGATGTTGGTGTAGAAATTCCGGGAATTCCAAATTTTGAAAAAGAAATTTTAGATCTGGCTTTTGACATTGATAAAATTGGTGTAAAATTCTTAAATATTAATGAACTTGAATATTCTGAAACAAACTACCAAGCTTTAACGGATAGAGGATTTTCTGAAAAAGACGATACAACTTCAAGAATTTCTGGAAGCTTTGAAACTGCAAAATATGTTATTGATAATTTTAAAGGAAAATTACTAATTCATTTCTGCCCATCTTCGTTAAAAGACAGCGTTCAAATGAAAAACCGACTAATAAATCGTGCGAGAAACGTTGCAAAACCTTACGAAGAAATTACGGAAGAAGGTCTTTTATTAAAAGGAATTATTAATTTTAAAAATTTAACTGATGTTTCAGAAGTAATTGAAATTCTAAAAGAAAATGATGTAGAATTTGAGCTTTTAGAAGATAGATTATTCTTAAATCCCGAAATTTTAGAAGATTTAATCGATCAATTAAAGGAAAATAACTTTGATTTTAAATTCAGTGCATATATATCGGAATATTACCCTACATCAGACAAATTTGAAGTCGAAAGAATTCCCCTTGTTATAAAAAAACCTAATTTAAAATTAAAGAAAAAATAAGCATTAGTTTTTTTAATAATACATTTTTAAAAGATATTTATTAAAAATACCTGATTTTATTCATATTTAATTGGTTTTTCCAAGAAAATTTCGTTTTTTAAACTCGATTTTAAACGCTTAAAAACATTTAAATCCCGATTATTTAAGATTAATTTTATATTATAAATCTTATAACTGGGGTTATTACATTAAATCTTAGTTTATAAGTTTAATCATTAAATTGAAATTATACAACATTTGAATTTAACTTTAAATTTAAATTTTAAGTTTAATCTTTTAATTATCAATTATTATATCTTTATTTTAAAAATGGTAATTTCGAAAGGTTTAAAAAGTTTATTTAACATAGATTTGATCGGGGAAATTGAAGAGGGGCGCATAATATGCCATAAAAATTTCATCGTAAAGGGCGTAATATATCACAATAAAATTTGAGACATTGTTTAGGGGAAATATTAAAGTATTTGACTGGAATTTTGTGACCAGTTTTGGAAATAAAGATATTTTGAAAACATGCTAAAATTTGGGGAAATTTTAGTTTTCAAAGGATTATTCAAAACTTGTTTAGGGGACACTCCATATATTGGTCATTTAAATACATCTAATATAAAACCAGGGGTGGTTTTGTGAATAAAAAATCAGGACAAGCACTATTCTTGGTACTTGTTATGGTTCTCTCAAACATGGGAGGGGTTATGGGTATTGTGGATACCACTATAGGTACTTGCCCTTGTAATGGCGAAAGTGGTTCAGGTACTATAATCATAGACTGTAACTGTACTGATGATAGATGTTTTAACATTAGTTTTACTTCACCAGAATGCGCATCCACGTGGTGTGATGAAGTACCGATTACCGGAACAATCGTACCATGCGTTGATGATGAATTGGGATGTGCCGACTATATTAAAGTATATTATAAACAATTAGATACCGACTGCGAATGCTGTGAATGTTACTGCGAATGCGGTAATCCTGAAGCAGATGATGGAGAAGGATGGAGCGTTGTAGGTGTCGATGACACTTTAAACGGAAGCTGTCCTGCAGTATGGGGTTTAGACTGGCCTATCTGTTGTGAAACTGATGGCTGTTACGTATTAAGGGCAGTACTCTATGATGGCTGTGATATGCAAGTAGGATGCCCTTCAGAGCCTGTATTCATATGCTTTGATAAAGGGGTTGCTGTAAGTTTAGCACTTCCAGAATCACTTTCCTGCGGAGGAACTATTGCAGGATGTTTAAATGAATCCTGCGATTGCGTTGACTATATTTTAATAACTGCAAACTACACTGGAGAAGGCTCTTGTTTGAGGTGCCCTCAGGAAGATTGTATGCCTACAATGACATACATTGTCGATAGAGAAGACTTTGAAGAAGCAATGTGCTGCGACTATATCTTTGACGTATTATTTAACAACCTTTACTGCGGAGGATGCTACGAAATAACTGCTACACCTTACGCAGACTGCACCGATGACTGTACATATAATGGTGTACAGATAGGTGAAGAATATGTAGGATATCTCGAAATTATAAGAGAAGATGTATGCTTTGAAATAGAATGCCCTGCACCAGTTACACCAGAATGTGGTATGACACTTTGTGGGCCAATCACTTTTTCAGGTATATTAAATGATCCTTGTAATGCTGCACAGTGCATTGAATTTTATGCAGTAAAAACAGGAAACTTCACACTTTGTGACGGTGCATGTTGTGCACCAACATGCAATGCATGCGATGGGGAAGAAATTGTAACACTCGAGGTAGAAACCGAAGAGTTGGGTGAAAATATCTGTCCAAACTGCGGTGCAGAAATGGAACCTATTGTATGTGGTGCATGCGGTGGAATAGTTACAGGATATACCTGTCCAAACTGTGGATATCCATCAAATGAAGACACAGGAACAGGCGTTTCAGAATGTATCTGTGGACAGCCTGAAGACCACGATAACTACATTTGTAAATGTGCTTTATATGATATGGAATACCTTGGATGTACATATGCTACAATGCCAAACTGGACATTTACAACAAGCGAATTTTGTGATTTTGATTCAGGATGCTACGAAGTATACGCTGTAGTTGTAGACAAATGTGACTGCTACTACGAATACAGATACGACACCGTCGAGTTTGCATACTGCAACGAAAGAAACTTGACAATCGAACTTGAAGATTGCGTATGCGAAGGATGCTGGATGGGAAATAATTACTATAAAGTATATGACATTCAGAGTGGAACAGTTACTGCATTTGGTAATATAACAGTTCCAACTTGCTGGATAAATTACCCTGAATATGTAGCCCTCGAATATGACTTTGGACACAAAGTGTATGTCAATGACTTTAGATGCCCAACTTCATACATTGAATGGGACGATGAATGGAAAGATGCAAGCTGTACAGAAGGTTCGATAACATGGACCTACAATGGAGCATGCCTAACATCAGGAACCTGGGAAACTGACTGGTGTACTCCAGAAGATATTCAGGACGAAGAAGGAAGATACGTAAGAATAAGGGGTGTTGCAGTAGGAGGTTGTGGAGAATTTGAATCTGAACCTATTGGAACAAGCATTTACAACGACTTCGAGATTAATATATTTGATCCTTGCGAAGGAAATACGATATACAACGGTAAAGTCATAAGAGGTTTCGTCTGGATAGATACTGACTGTTGCGGCGGTTGGTGCTGGCCAGGATGTAATAATTGGCCAGATGCTGATGAAGTATGCCTGCCTGACCACGTAGACCTCTACTGGAGAGAATATGGTACCGAAAACTGGTTGCCAATGGACAGTGCATTTTTGAGCTGGGAAAACAGTGAACAGTACATTGACTTTACAGATTATGGAATAGATCCATTATATCCAAACTTACCGGATCTCTGCTGGTATGACAACTATGCATACTGGGATGTAACATGGACTTCATGCATGGTAAACTGTATAGATAATGGACATTACGAAATAAAAGCAGTAGTAGAACCATGTGAAAATGATGAATGTGGAACATTCGAACGTGCAGAATATGTAATGGATATTTATGTAGATGACACATCAGGTGTTACAATCTCAAAACCAATTGATGGACAAACCGTATGCGATAACTTCTGGGTATACGGTACAGCAGTCGGTGCTGGAGTTTCAAATGTAGACTTCTATGTATCTGAAGATAACGCATCTTGGATGCTTTACAAAGAAGATATCGATGTAAATGTAGAAGATGGAAGATGGAAAGCTCCGCTTAACACATGCTGCTTTGAAGATGGACCATTATACTTAAAAGCTGTAGTTACTGGCCCATGTGACCAGAGCGAAAGCAATGTAATGGTTAATGTAAACAATGCTATCGAAATCGATCTAACATGTCCTGACTGTTGCGTATACTACGTAACAGGAGATAAAGCACCTATAAGGGGAACTTTAACAGGATGTTCAGTAGATGAAAGAGTAGAAAGCGTAAAAGTATACTCCACAAGTCTCGGACTTATTGGGGAAGTACCTGCTGAAGATTTCAGATACATTGGTGACGGTACCTGGGAATGGGGACTTTGCTTTAACCCATGTGTATTGAATGGAGCATCAACACAAATATATGCTGAAGCAGAGTACTCTTGCGGAAATACATACACCACAATAACAACTGGATACGAATGCATGCAGCACGACCCAGATCTTGTAATACTAGAGATTACTGGTCCGGGAGCTGAATCTACAGTTGCAGGAACTGTTACAATAGAAGGTACTGTAGAATGTGCATGCTTAGACTACCTTGAATTTGAATACAGAGAAATATGCGAACCTACTGGCCTACCACTTGGAGACTGGACTTCATTCCCAGATGTCTCAACAATATACCTTCCTACAACATGTGACTGCGATGGTATGATCTGGACAATCGATCTCAATACTTGCGGAATGGACGGCCTTTATGAAATACAAGTTTCAGCATACGGCTGGCCATGTGAAGGCGCAATCGCATCAGACACAAGTATGATCGATGTGGACAATAATATAGGAATTACCCTAGACACTCCTGCAATAAACTCAGGAGTTAAAAACGGTACAATAGAAGTTGGAGGTACAGTTGAAAACTGCCCTGTAATCGATATTATCGAATTATGGTACATCGATGAAGGAATTTCAACCATGATTTCAGATGAAATTACTTGCAGTGATGGACTCTGGAGCTACATGTGGGATACCACAACATTAGAAGATGGATGCTACTGCCTCGTTGCTTACGCATTTGACGAAGATTGCGATAACATGGCTTCAACCAAAACAAGAGCAGTATGTATCAATAATAGTGGATTACCTCCATACTACGAAAACGAAACTCCTGAAATCGAAAGAGAGTGTGTATCAATAGTTACTGCATGCTATTTACCATGCACTACGCTATACATAACATTTAATGATACAGTAAGCATTAACGATTCTTACGATCCTGCAAGCCCATTAGATGGATTTGATATATCTGGTGGAAGCTTTGGAACAGGAGCTTGGATGGAAGAAGATAGCTCAAATGACCATAGACTTATAGTACACTTAGGTACCGGCCATACAATTGCTTCGGGAACAAGTGGAATATCAATCAAAGAAAACCAGACTGCAATACTTGGCCCACACGGCTTCCCAATAGTAGACTGCAGTGCATTATTAAAAGGAATTTCAGTACCTGAAAGTTCAGGAACATCAGAAAGTTCAGGAACAATCGAACTTGAAAACTTGAAAATGTTTTCAGTACCTGGAAAAGTAGATACTGAACAGATGATTATAGATGCAGGTATTACAGAAGGTTCCTTTGTAAAATACACTAACGGAAGATGGGAACAAGTTACGGAATTCAAACCATTAGAAGGTTACGTATACATCGGTAACTTTGAAGGAGATATGCCGATATACATAGAAGACTTATTACCTACAGATACCCCACCTGAAATACAATTAGCTTCAGGATGGAACTTAGTTGGTGTAAATACTTACGGTGGATCATTCGACACAGTAGCATGTGATGATTTCATTGGAAGTGCACCAATTAGCAAATTACTTGAATTCAGCTCCAGTGGATGGATAAAATTAACTGGATCCAGCCCACTTGTGCCAACTAATGCATATTGGGCATATGCTGACTCAAGCTGTGACTTTAGTGGACAGTAAATACTAATAATGGCTGAAAAATTAAAATTCAGCCATTCCTCTTCTTTGAGGTGTAAAGATGAAAAAAGTATATACATTACTATTAGTATTTGCACTTGTTTCCGGCTTGAATATGGCTTATGCAGATTCTGCTCCTAGCTTACCCCATACATTTTATGGGGATGTATCTATTAATGGACTTCCCGCAACGGGAACGTTACAAGTACTTGTAAACGGGGTAGAAAGTGGACAAGTGCAAGTTGATGATGGAGAGTTTGGTAAGGGATTATTTGATCTCAAACTAGTTGTTACAGGGACATCCGGGGACGAAATTACATTTTCATTTGAATCTGAAACTTATGCAATAAATCCATCTTATAATATATATCTTGTAGATTCAGCACAGTACGTTTCAGAAATTGACTTCGTGTCTGGAGGATATACTCAGGTATTATTAGAGTTCACAGGAACCGGAGACAGTGGAGATACTGGTG
>NZ_JACDUL010000001.1:24480-251950 GCF_013760955.1 Methanococcus maripaludis
GTGATACAGGAGATACTGGTGATACAGGAGATACTGGTGATACAGGAGATACTGGTGATACAGGAGATACTGGTGATACAGGAGATACTGGTGATACAGGAGATACTGGTGATACTGGATCAATGCCACTTAATCCAGAATTATTCTATGGTATCGCAACAATTGGGGAAACCAGTGCTTCAGGAACCTTAAACGTTTATGTTGACGGAGTACTTCAAGACTCAATTGCAGTTGAAAATGGATTATTTGGGGGCTCAGGACCGCTTTCAGAAAAACTAGTCGCAACAGGATACGTTGGAAATGCCAATGAAGTTACATTCGAACTTTCCTCTGGAAGCGAAATTTACAGTAGCTTTAGTGCGATAATAGGTGAAAATACATATACTGATGAATTACCGTACGTTGACGGAGTACAGAACATAGCTATTGAATTTTCAGAAGGTACGGGAATCTCAGGCGATACAGGAGACAGTGGAGATACGGGTGATACAGGAGACAGTGGAGATACTGGATCAATGCCACTTAATCCAGAATTATTCTATGGTATCGCAACAATTGGGGAAACCAGTGCTTCAGGAACCTTAAACGTTTATGTTGACGGAGTACTTCAAGACTCAATTGCAGTTGAAAATGGATTATTTGGAAACTCATGCCCGCTTTCAGAAAAACTAGTCGCAACAGGATACGTTGGAAATGCCAATGAAGTTACATTCGAACTTTCCTCTGGAAGCGAAATTTACAGTAGCTTTAGTGCGATAATAGGTGAAAATACATATACTGATGAATTACCGTACGTTGAAGGAGAATCATATTACATGGAAATAAGTTTTTCTGAATCAGCAAGTACGGGAGACAGTAGTAATTCAACTAGTAGTGAAACAGATGGTTCGTCAATGCCACTTAATCCAGAATTATTCTATGGACTCGTGTATCTGGACGAAACATTACCTTCAGGTACATTGAATGTGTACGTTGACGGAGTACTTCAGGACTCAATTGCAGTTGAAAATGCAATATTTGGGGCCTCAGGACCACTTGAGGATAAACTGATTGCAACAGGTTACGATGGCAATAGTAACGTAGTTACATTTTCGCTAGTATATGGGGAAGAAACTTACTCGGAATTCACTGCAGAATTGTCAAATACCACTTACGAAAATGAACTTCCTTACGATGAAGGAATACATTACGTAATACTTACATTCTCAGAAAGTGAAGATACTGAAACTGGAACCTCAGGAGGTGGAGGATCTAGCGGTAGTAGTTCTGGAAGTTCTTCTTCGTCATTCGTTAGCAGTTCAGATTCGTCAGAGACCACAGTTACTTCAAGTACTACAAAAAATTCGAATCCAGGAACTTTAACGAAAACTGATTCGTTAGCAGGAGCTGTCGAATCTTCAGAAGATGTTGAACAAAACGCTCTAGAAAGTTCATCAGATGGATCATCAGCTGGTGAAACAGATAGTAATGAATCAGGCGTTGTACTACAACAAGAAAGCCCGCTTGGTGGAATAAACCTTTATCTTGCTATGGCGGCCATATTACTGATATTGATTGCATTAGCTGCAGCATGGTATCAGTCAAAAGAAAAACCCGAAGTTTTGCCTCAGCAATAACTTCTAATTATTTTTTAATTTTGCTTTTTTCGGATAAGTTTTTTAAAATAGTAATTAAATCATTTTTGCCACTTTTTGAAATTTTTATGGATATTTTCAGATTACAAGAAATACAAAGAAATCTATAAAAAACTAATGAAATCAGAAATTATGGCTAAATTTCAGTTAAATAGCTCCGATAAAGAATATATTAAAGATAAAGGGATAAATAATATTGAAAACCATGCATATGATTTTATAAAACTTAAAATTAAGCCAAAATCCATAAAAAATGATGGAAAACAGACTCCCATGAAAGGATATCCTGTATTTACCGCACAGCATGCAACTGCAACATGCTGTAGGGATTGTATTGAAAAATGGCATAAATTTCCAAAAAAATAAGGAATTAACTGATGTCGAAGTTGAATACCTCGTTGGACTAATCATGTTTTGGATAAACATTCAGATGATGGATTAACCCAATTTACGAACGATTTCGATACATTTAAAAAGTCATGAACGTTATAAACTAGTAACTTATGATATGGTGAAAACATGAACAAAATTGTTTTGATATTGTCGCTCGTTTTGATAAGCAGTTTTTGCCTCTGTACCGATAAAACGGATAGCGGAAGTGAAGATTTAAGTGAATTTAGCAGCACAATTGTACTTCAGTTTGGCGAAACCACAGTGAATGTACCTTTAAGAGCACCAATAAACGATTCGATGACTACAACGTTAATAAATACGAATGATTCAGAGATAAAAAGCGACTATACAAGTGGAAACTACAAAATAATGTACTTTGAATATGATTTCAATCTTTCAAATGAAGAAGGCGGTATTGTACTTACAGACCTTGTTTCAAAGGTGAGCTTCTTTACTACAGCATATCCTTACGTAATTGCTGACCAGACTTTGTTTAACAATACCGAAGACATTGCAAAAGTAAAAAACAGCAATCAAACGCTTGTTATTCAGATTGAAAGAAGCAATAGTTCTGCAACAATTGAAAAATACAACAACACTTACGTAATCGAAGGGAATTCATTGAATGAACTCGATAAAGCAGAATCAAGATTTGTAATTGCAATGCTTTCATAAAGTTATTTTTAATTTATTTTCTTATTTTGATATTTTTTCTTAATCGAAATTAATCAGCCTTTTTTTACCGAATTATCTAAAAAATTTTGCTTTGAATGTTTTACATTTAAATAGTTAAACTTTTTTATATTCTAATAACAATAATCACGTTAGTTAGTTTTTTAATACGGTGAATTTAAATGAAATTACTAAAAAACCTTACTTTACCAGTACTTGGAATTTTAGCATGGGAACTTCTTGCAATTTATTTAAATAACCCCGTAATTCTTCCAAAAGTTGAAAGTGTAATTTCAATTCTTTTAAATCCGGGAGTAGGAATACTTGGAACCGGGAATTTAATTGAAAATACGATTGTAAGTATCGAACGGGTTTTGATAGGCTTTTTGATTGCCGGAGCTTTTGCAATTCCTATCGGCATTCTTATGGGCTACTATTCACTTATAAATGACTTATTAGATATGACAGTTGAACTTTTTAGACCAATACCGCCACTTGCCTGGGTTCCACTTGCACTTGCATGGTTTGGAATTGGTGAGTCGTCAATGCATTTTATTATTTTTATAGGTGCATTTTTCCCAATTTTGATAAACACGATTTCAGGCGTTAAAAGTGTGCCTGTAATCATGGTTGAAGCTGCAAAAACGCTTGGAGGATCTACAAAAGATATTTTAAAGAGTGTCATAGTTCCCGCATCTTCTCCTGACATTTTAACAGGCCTTAGAATTGGAGCAGGCATTGCATGGATGTGTGTTGTTGCTGCAGAAATGCTTCCTGGAAGTGATGCAGGACTTGGATACCTGATCATGTATGCATACTCTTTGAGCAAAATGAACGTTGTAGTCGCTTCGATGATAATAATTGGAATAATTGGAATAATTCTTGATAAAGGACTTAGATATATTGAAACTAAATATTTCTGCTGGAAAAAAATGATGAAATAAATTACTTTAATAACTTAAATCGGACGGATTAATTATGTCAGTTCTAGAACTTAAAAATCTTATCAAAAAATTTGGAAACGGTAAAAAGGACCTCGTTGCAGTTGATAATGTAGATTTATCAGTACAACATAATGAATTTGTATCAATAGTTGGACCTAGTGGCTGTGGAAAATCCACAATCTTAAGAATGATTGCAGGACTTGAAACTCCAACATCAGGTGGAATTTACTTAGATGAAAAGGAAGTTTTAGGGCCTGATGCAGATCGGGGAATGGTATTTCAACAGTATACGCTTCTTCCGTGGAAAACAGTTCTTCAAAACGTTACTTTTGGACTTGAAATTAAAAAAATTCCAAAAGACGAAAGAATTGAAACTGCCAAAAAATTTATAAAAATGGTTGGACTCGAAGAATTTTGCGATTCATATCCTTATGAATTGAGCGGTGGAATGCAGCAAAGAGTTGCAATTGCAAGAACTCTTGCAAATAATCCAAAAATTGTGCTGATGGACGAACCCTTTGGGGCCCTTGATACGCAGACTAGGGCAGTTTTACAAGATCACCTCTTAAAAATATGGGAAACTGAAAAAAAAACTGTTGTTTTTGTAACGCACAGTGTAGATGAGGCAGTTTATTTATCTGACCGTGTTGTCGTGATGACAGCACGACCTGGAAAGATAAAAAGCATTATCGATATAGATTTAGATAGGCCTAGAAAAAGAACTAGCGTCGAATTCTTAGAATACAAGAAAAAAATAATCGATGACTTAAAATCGGAAGTTTTGAAAACTTACATTTAATTATTATTTTTATACTCAAATTTATATATCTTAAAAGCATATTCTTTTTTAATGAACTATTATTCAAAATATATGAAATTTAATTCATCAAAGGGATACTATGCTGAGGGGAAAAGATGCAACACTTGCTGCAATAATAAATATAATTCTTGACGAAGAGCCAGAAACTCAGGATGATATTGCAGACAGGTTAAACGTAAGCAGACGATACGTTGCAAAACTGCTAAAACCGCTTGTAGATGGGGGAGCGATACTGCACCCTTATGTCGTAAATCTTGAAAAATTAAAAGAATTTGAAGATTATATTGAAACTGATCGATATTTTAAAGAGATTTACGAAACTTTCGATAGGATGGGAACTAACGTTATTCAAAATATAGATAAAGTGTTTGATTCATTAAAAACTCATGATTTGGATATTGCCAATAGCATTATTCTTGAAGATTATGCATTGAACCGGATGGAAGATGAAGTAAACCTCGTAATTAAACTAAAAGCTTCAAAATACATGGACATGAACAGCCTTATGCAGATATCAAATATTGCTGCAAATATCGAAAGATGCGGTGATTATCTTTCAAATATTGCGGAAGAAGTGGTAAATGGGCTTTTTGTTGACCCTGCAATAAAAAAAGAAATTTTTGAGATACGGGACATAATTTCAAAGATGTTCGATCATGCAATGAATATGGTTAAAAATAAAACGATTGATACTGAAATTTACGAATTAGAAGGAAAACTTCACAAAAAACTCGATATCATGATGGAAAAACTTTCAGAAAATCCTGATGAAAATTTGAAAGATATTAATCAGTTTATCCAATTTGGAATGTTTTTAAAGGATGTTGAAAGATTCGGGGATAGAAGTCTTAAAATATTTGAATTGGGTCGTGAATTCCACTACAATATTCCAAAAAATGTTAAAACTCCAGAATATGTAAGAAATTTGAAATAATTTAATATTAAAATAATTTTGACATAAAACTTTTTAATTCGGCTTTTTTAACGAGATATTAATTAAAGGATGAATTATATATTGTATTTCATCGACATATTTAAATAATATCACTGCTTATGATGAAAAAACAACTTATGGTGAAATCATGGAATTCTTGGGGAACGAAATGCTTACCGTTGAAGGTAAAAACTTAAAAATTGACGGATATGATGCAAGCGAACTTGCTAAAACTTACGGAACTCCACTCTACGTCATGAGTGAAACGCAAACCGTTAAAAACTTTACAAGATACGTTGACTCATTTAAAGAATACTCTGAAAAAACCGGAAAAGAATTCATAATTTCATTTGCATACAAAGCAAACACGAACCTTGCTGTAACAAAACTCCTCTCAAAACTCGGATGTGGTGCAGATATCGTGAGTGCAGGGGAATTGTACATTGCAAAACTTTCAAATGTTCCTTCCGAAAAAATTGTATTTAACGGAAACTGTAAATTAAAAGAAGAAATTAAAATGGGAATTGAAGCTGAAATAAGAGCATTTAACGTTGACAGCATCAGTGAACTTGTTTTAATTAATGAAACTGCAAAAGAAATGGGAAAAATTGCAAATGTTGCATTTAGGGTAAATCCAAACGTTGATGCAAAAACGCACCCTAAAATTTCAACAGGAATGAAAAAGAACAAATTCGGGCTCGACATTGAAAGCGGAATTGCACTTGAAACTATTAAAATGGCAGAAAAAATGGAAAACGTAAAAATTGTTGGAATTCACTGCCATATTGGTTCACAACTAACTTACATCAGCCCATTTGTTGAAGAAGCTAGGAAAATCATGGATTTCGTAGTTTCACTCAAAAATGAAGGAATTGAAATAAAAGATGTAAATTTAGGTGGGGGCCTTGGAATCCCATATGATAAAAATACAAAAATCCCTGTTCAAAAAGATCTTTCAAAAGCAGTTCTCGATGTAATTTACGAATACGAAGGAAAAATCGAACTTCCAAATTTAATATTGGAACCTGGAAGAAGTTTGGTTGCTACCGCGGGAGTTTTACTTGGAACTGTCGAACACGTCAAAGAAACACCTGTTGCAAAATGGATAATGATTGATGCTGGAATGAACGACATGATGAGACCTGCAATCTATGAGGCATACCACGAAATCGTTCCTTGTACCATTAGAGACGAAAAAGAAGTTGTAAGCGTTGCAGGAGGACTTTGTGAAAGTTCCGATGTATTTGGAAAGGATAGGGAACTCTCAAAAATGGAAGTAAAAGATACCGTTGCAATTTTAGACGTTGGAGCATACGGAATCAGCATGGCAAACAACTACAACTCAAGAGGAAAACCTGCAATGATCCTTACAAATGAAAAGGAAGTTTCATTAATCAGAGTTAGAGAAACCCTTGCAGATTTAATTTCAAAAGATATCGTACCAAACCATCTTTTGTAAATTAAGTTATTTTTAAAACTTTTTTAAAAAAATAATAAATATCTAAAATTTTTAAAGTGTTAGTTATTGTAGTTCCAAAGACCTGTTTTTTCAGATTTTGCTGTTTTTTCGGTTTCTAAAAATCCAGCTTTCAATTCAAAATCACTAACGTATACTCTTGCAAATCCATATTCTATCAAATTTTCGTTGAAATTTTCATTTTCCAAATATATGTATGCAAGATATCTTCCGTATTTATCCTGTTTATCACTGTTTTTATCAAAAACTACATATACCGATTTATTTTCAAGAGTATTTCGCGTGTAGTTTGTTGCCAAATGCCCCCAGTAATCTAAATATTCAGTATCAGTAATTGGAGTTTCATAATCGATATAATATTCTGAAACACTGTTTTTTTGATAAGTTTCTGGAGTATCAACGCCCAAAAGCCTAATATTATAATCAACCCCGTTTGAATCAACGTGCACGGTATCGCCATCAACCACACGAGTGACAGTTCCAGAAAAGTGTTCGTGAGAATCGATAAAGTCCCCTGAATCAATATTATCATCAGAAATGCAACCTGAAAAAATCAAAAGTAAAATTGGAGCTAAAAAAATTATCTTTTTCATAATAGCCCTATAAATCCAGTTCTTTTGAGTATCTTTTTATATCAATTATTGGAGTTTCTGAAAATGCATCAATTTCTTCGATATATAATTTATTTCCAGAAATTTCTTCAATTTTTACAGTGTAAAGCGCAATAGGGTTAGGCCTCATTGGAGATCTTGTAGAAAAAACACCCCTTATCGGGTTATTAATATTTCCTCTCGGGTGAACCTTTAAAGTCTTTCTTTTAGTTTCATTGTCAGACCCGTCAAACCATAAAAAAACTAAAATCTTTGAATTTTTGGTTAATCCATCCATCCCACCTAAAAATTCGTCGTAAATTTCTAAATATGAGTTTTCCCCCTCTTTTTTAAACATCCCGATTTCAAAAATTTTGTATTCCTTTCTGTTCATAATATCAACCCTGATCATATTTTCCAAGCATATTTCCTTTCATATTGATTATAATACAGGAAAAATTAATTCCATCCCATCTTGAAGAAAGTCTTTCGACAACTCTTTTTGAAACATTGTCAAAAACTTCTTTTAAAATACCTTTTTCAGTCAAAATTTCAACTATATCTTCAGTTGTATTTGATTGAAGTATTTTTTGAAGTATTTCTACATCCTGTGTTACTAATGAAGTATAAGCACAGAGTATTTCGTTTCTTGCATCTGCGACTTTTGAATGGGTGTCAAAAATTCCGCCAGCAAGCTTTACGATTTTTCCAGCGTGTCCAAAGACAGTTATATCTTTAACACCTTTTTCTTTTGCCTTATTGAGCATGTAGTCCCAAAAATTTGAAACTTCAATAATTTGATCTTCTTCTGCATGTAATAATATTTTAGCATGCTTTGTTCCAATGTTTCCTGGAACAAATATTAGGTTTTCAAAATTATTTGCTAAAGCTACATCAATTTGTGGCGCGAGTGATTCTTTGTACGCGTCATTTGACATTGGCCGAACGATTCCAGTAGTTCCAAGAATCGAAATTCCGCCAATTATCCCAAGTTTAGGATTTAATGTTTTTTTGGCAATTTCATCCCCATTTGGAACTGAAATTTTTACAGTTACACATTCATTATCAGTTAAAAGAGATTTTAAATTAGTTTCAATCATTTCTCTTGGTTTTGGATTTATTGCAGGTTTTCCAAGCGTTACCTGTAAACCAGATTTTGTAATTATTCCAACACCGATTCCCCCGATAATATCGACATTACTCGATTCTGAACTGTTGTTATCCAAATTAAGAGTAACTTCTATTTCGATATCCATTCCATTTGTAATATCGATGTCCTCCCCTGAAAATTTTTCTACCGTTGAAATTGCAGTGTCTCCCTGTTTTTCAATGTTTTTAATTGGAATAATTAAGGAATCTTCTTTTAAATTTACAATTTCAACAAAATTTAATCTTTCATTATTTTTTAAAAAATAGAGTGCAGAATATGCTCCAGCAGCAGCACATGCGCCTGTGGTATACCCAAAAGTTTTTTCGAGTCTAAAATCAATCTTGCCCATATAAATCACAAAATAATCAATATCATAATAAAAATGTAAGTTAATATTCTAAAATTTTTGCATTGCTGAGTTTTTCAAAGCCGTTCTTTTTTACAAGATAGAGGTCTTCAATCCTTACTCCGAAATCATCCGTATAAATTCCAGGTTCAATTGTAACAACCATTCCTTCTTTTAATATAACATCTTCTTTTATTTTTGAAGAAATTGCTGGATTTTCGTGAATTTCAACACCTACTCCGTGTCCAAGAGAATGTATGAAATAATCTTTAAATTCACCCATATGTTCTCTTGCAATCAAATCGAGTTCTTTTACAGAAATTCCTGCCTTTAAATTTTTTTCCGCCTCTTTTTTCGCAGAATGTACAATATTATAAATTTCCGAATAATTCTTGATGTTTTCATTTAAAATTACTGTTCTCGTAATGTCTGAACAGTAACCTTCGTAAAGTGCCCCAATATCCATTAAAAGTATGTTTTTTACAACATCTTCAGAAGGCATTCCATGAGGAAGTCTTGTCTTTTTGTCAGAAATTGCGATTGTGTCGAATGAAGGCCTGATACTTCCATTTTTCTTCATAAAATACTCAATTTCTGCTGCAATCTGGTTTTCAGTTAAATTATCATTTTCAAGTGCATAAGTTGTAGCATGTTCAATTGCACCATCGCTTATTTTTGCAGCTTTTTTAATATTTTCAAGTTCTGCTTTTGTTTTTGTTTCCCGCATTTCCTCGATTTTTTTAGAAACTAACTTATAATCTTTGACAAACTTTAAAAATCGGATTGGAAGGGAGTCTTCGATTCCATCACAACCTTTAAACGTACTTTCAAAATTTTCGTAAAGTTCAATACCCAGATTTTTGATCTTGTATCCTTTTGCCATTTCAAAATCGAGTTTTGAAACCTGTAATGTTACAGTGTCTTTTTTAATATCAAAAATAAGCATTGAAAAATTTGGAGGGTATTTTTCCAAAAAATAATTTATAGTTTCTTTTTTTGTAATAACCGCCTTTTTTATATCGTTTTCTTTTAGATATTCTAAAAATTCCCCAAACTTATCCATAAAACCGCCTTTTTAATTAAATAATTTATTAAATACTAATTTTTAAAAATTGAAAACTAATTATTTTAAATTACTTCAATATTACTTCCAATTGACTTCATTTTATCTACAAAATCTGGAAAGGAAATTTTAACTGAATCTTCGCCTTCTATTACGGTTTCCCCATCTGCCATCATTCCTGCAATTGTAAATGCCATTACAAGCCTGTGGTCGTGGTATGTTTTAAGTTTTGCACCATTTAATTTATGAACGCCAGTAATTATGAGTCCATCTTTTTTTTCTTCGATCTCCGCACCCATTTTTGATAGTTCAGTAGTGCATGCCGCAAGTCGGTCACATTCTTTGAGCCTTACATGTTCTCCATTATAAACAACTGTTTTTCCTTCAGCAAAACATCCCAAGACTGCAATTGTTGGAACAAGGTCAGGAATGTCTGTTACATCAATTTCAATTCCTTTTAATTTGTAGGGGCCCATAATTTGAACATTGTCTTCGTTTATTTCTACGTTTGCGCCCATTTTCTTAACTATTTCAATAATTTCCCGATCCCCTTGCTTTGAATCTTTGAATACGTTTTTAATTACGATATCTGAATTTAATAAAACTCCTGCTGCAACTAAATAAGATGCAGATGAATAATCGCCTTCAATTGTATAATCGCATGGCAAATACTTTTGATTTCCTTTGATTTTGTATCCAACTTTATTTTTTTCTTCAATTTTATCGATTTTAACCCCAAATTTATCCAAAACGTCTATTGTAATGTTTAAATAAGGTTCAGACTTTATTGGGGTAGTCAATATTATTTCAGAGTCATTTTCACTGAACGGTAGTGTCATCATGAGCGAAGTTATGAACTGAGAACTCATGTCCCCCCTGATTTCAACGACATTGTTACTAATTTTTCCAGATTTAACAACAATTGGAGCTGTACCATTATTTTTTGTTGAAAAACAGTTCAGTCCAAGCTGTTTTAATGCATCCAATAGTGGTTGCATTGGCCTTTTTCGAATAGAATCGTCTCCAGTAAGTACAGTATATCCATCTGAAATTTGAGAAGAAATTCCAGTTAATATCCTTAAAGTAGTTCCACTGTTTCCAATATCAACAATATTATCTGGTGTTTTAAATTCTGAGCCCCTAACTACCCATTTTTCATCGTTTAAGTCAATTTCGGCACCAAACATTTCACATGCGTGAGCAGAAGATAAACAGTCTGCGCCATTTAACGGATTTTTTAGATTAGATACTCCGTTTGCGAGTGATGCGCAGATAACTGCCCTGTGCGTATAAGATTTTGATGGGGGTGCGCTTAATATTCCTTTTATTTTAGGGGTTTTTTTCACTACCAGCATTAAATCACCGAATATAATATTAATATTGAAGTAAATAGTTTTTATGTTAGCAATACCAGAATTATGGCTAATATATATTAATAAATATTGATTTACGTACCGTAAAATATATATATTGAAAAAGCGGAAAGCTATTTCCTATATAGTAATGATTTCGGAGGCATGAATATGAATTCTGTTGAACAGGCTATGGAATACATAAAAACGAACAACGTTAAATTCATAAGATTCCAGTTTGTAGACATACACGGTGAGCCAAAAAACATCGCTTACCCTGTAAAAGCAGGTGCTGCTGGTGAAGAAGAATTATACGATGTATTAAGCAAAGGATTATACTTCGATGGTTCTTCGATTGAAGGATTCGTTTCAATTGAAAGTTCTGACATGATGTTAAAGCCAGACTTAAAAACACTTTCAGTACTCCCATGGAGACCAACTGAAAAATCCGTTGCAAGAGTTATCTGTGATGTATACACTACAACCGGAAAACCATTCGAAGGAGACCCAAGAGGATGCTTAAAAAGAATTTTAGCTAAATTCGATGAAGAACTTGGAGGAGAATTCTTCGTAGGTCCTGAACCAGAATTTTTCATCTTAAAACAAGATGCATGCGGTTCATGGGTTCCAGCAGACGATGCAGGATACTTCGATTTAGAACCTGTTGATGCAGGATGCGACATCAGAAGAAAAATCGTATTTGCTCTCGAAAACTTAGGATTCCACGTAGAAGCAAGCCACCACGAAGTTGCAGAAGGTCAGCACGAAGTTGACTTCAAATTCGCAGATGCAGTAAAAACTGCAGATAGCGTTGTAACGTTCAAAACAACAATCAAAACACTTGCAGCACAGGAAGGTTTAAAAGCTACATTCATGCCAAAACCATTCTTCGGAATCAACGGAAGCGGTATGCACTGCCACCAAAGTATCTGGTTAGGCGGCGAACCATCATTCTACGATGAAACCGCAAAACACCAATTAAGCTCAACCTGTATGAACTATGTTGCAGGTATTTTAGAACATGCAAAATCAATCGTTGCTGTTACAAACCCAACAGTAAACTCATACAAAAGATTAGTTCCAGGATATGAAGCTCCTGTAAACATTGCATGGGCAAACGCGAACAGAAGTGCGATCATTAGAGTTCCAGCACCAAGAGGAAAAGGAACAAGAATCGAATTCAGAGCACCTGATCCAGCATGCAACCCATATTTAGCATTCACAGTAATGCTCGCAGCAGGTTTAGATGGTGTAAGAAGAAATTTAGAAGCACCTGAACCAGTTGAAAAGAACATCTTCGCAATGAACGAAGCTCAGAAAAAAGCTGAAGGAATTGAATCAGTTCCTGCAAACTTAAAAGCTGCGCTTGACGAGTTAGAAAACAACTCCGTATTAAAAGATGCATTAGGAAAACACATCTTTGAAAACTTCATTGAAATCAAAAACGCTGAATGGGATTCATTCAGAACCGCAGTTACAGACTGGGAAACAAAACAATACTTAAAAATCTAATTATCTTTTTTTTTCAATATTTTTATTAGTAGTTTATTCGAGTTCTACCAATTCTTATCAGTGTTGCTTTTTCCAAAAACTATAAAAGTAATAAGTTAGTAATAGAACAAAGACGGGAATTTAGGAAAATTTTTGGAAAAATAAATTTTTAGAGCTTTTTCGCGAACGATTTGAAACAAGGTATATTAAAACAAAAAACGAGGTAATATCATGGCTTTTAAAGTTGTTGTATCAGATACTAAAACAGGAAAATCATACCAATTCGAAACAGAGTCCACTGCACTTATCGGTAAAAAAATTGGTGATGAAATCAGCGGTTCAGTTGTTGAATTAGAAGGTTACAAATTAAAAATCACAGGCGGATCCGACAAATGTGGATTTGCAATGAGACATGACATTCACGGCGCTATGAAAATGAGAGTACTCTTAAAAGAAGGACCTGGATACAACGTTAAAGAAAAAGGTCTCAGAAGAAGAAAAAGCTTAAGGGGAAACACAATTTCAAAAGACGTTACATTAATCAACACAAAAGTTGTAGAATACGGTTCAGCACCACTCGGTGGAGAACCTGAAAGCACTGAATAAATTAACTCTTTTTTTCTATTTTAGTTGGTTAGACTTTTTAAAGATTATATATCTATATAAATGATTAGCCACAAAGTGAGTATAGTTTTAAAGTCATTTTTATATTGATTTTCAAGTATTCTTGTAATTTAAAAAATTAAAAAATTGTGCGAGGGATAAAATGGCAGCATCCAACCAATCAGAAGTTAACATTGGAATGGTAGGTCACGTAGACCACGGAAAAACGAGTTTGACAAGGAAATTAACTGGTGTATGGACCGACACACACAGTGAAGAACTCAAAAGAGGAATTTCAATAAGGCTCGGATATGCAGACTGTGAAATAAAGAAGTGCGAAACATGCGATGAACCAGAATGCTATACCGTTGATAAAAAGTGCGATGCTTGTGGCGGTAAAGTATCTACTTTAAGAAAAATATCATTTGTGGATGCTCCAGGACACGAAACACTGATGGCTACAATGCTCTCAGGAGCTTCACTTATGGATGGTGCAATTTTAGTTATTGCTGCAAGTGAAGAATGCCCTCAACCCCAAACAAAAGAACACTTGATGGCTCTTGATGCATTGGGTGTTGAACATATACTTATTGTTCAAAATAAAATAGACCTCGTATCTGAAGAAGCTGCAATTGAAAATTACAACCAAATTAAAGAATTTACAAAAGGAACTGTTGCAGAAAATGCGCCAATTATCCCTGTTTCAGCACACCACGGTGCAAATTTAGATGTACTGCTAAAAGCAATTCAAGAGTTTATCCCAACTCCTGAAAGGGACGAAACATTAACTCCTAAATTATATGTTGCCAGGAGTTTTGATGTAAATAAACCCGGTTCTGAAATAAAAGACTTAAAAGGTGGAGTTATCGGGGGAAGTATCATTCAAGGTGCTTTAAAAGTTGGTGACGACCTCGAAATAAGACCTGGTATAAAAGTAACCGAAGGAAACAAAACCCACTGGGTTCCAATAGTAACCAAAATTATATCATTGGGAGTTGGCGGTAAAAAATTAAAATCTGCAGCACCGGGTGGATTAATAGGTGTTGGAACTGAATTAGATCCAAATTTAACAAAATCCGATGCATTAAGCGGAAGTTTAGCGGGACTTCCAGGAACACTTCCTGAAACCTTAGAAAAAATGGTTATCAAACCACAACTTCTTGAAAGAGTTGTTGGTTCCCAAGACGAACTCATAATCGAACCTTTAAAAACAAACGAAGTTTTGATGTTAAACGTTGGAACATCCACAACTGTTGGAGTAACCGTATCTGCAAGAGCTGATAAAGCAGAAATTAAATTAAAATTGCCAGTATGTGCCGATAAAGGCGACAGAGTTGCAATAAGCAGAAAAATCGGATCAAGATGGAGATTGATCGGATACGGAATAATTTTATAACTCTTTTATTATTTTTTTAATTTTTTAGGTGTATTTTATGGACTATTCAAAACTCCTATCAAAAAAGGAGAATATATGTTCTAAAATAAAAAATATCGATTTTAATTTTGATTATAAAAATTACTGGACTAATTCCGATTTTAATAGCCATTCTGATACCATTTTTGCTGGTGGGGATGGCAGTTTCAATAAAATCGATTATGTAAATTACTGCCTGTATATTTCTGGTACTGTTTCATACATTCAAAAAACCGATGGAAAAATCGAAGAGTCTATTTCTGCGTGGGATTCAAATATAATTTTACCTTACAAGTACGTTCAAAGTAGGCTTAGTCTTTACATGTTAAATATGGAGTTAAAAATTGCTCTTTGGAATTTAAAAAATAAAAATATCAATTATTACCTATATGATGGGTCTCTTTATTCACTGCTCGTTCAAACAAACAACAAATTTTCGATCAACGGGGAAAACTTAGAAAATATAATTTTCAAGTATTACGAACTTTATGGCGATGAAATAAAAAATAAAATTTTTGAAGAAATCGATTCTAATAATATCAATTCAAGCGTTGAACTTTCAAATAATTTAAACTTTAGTGAAGAAGAAAAAATTATACTCGAACAGCTTGAATATTTAATATTATTATCTGAACTTTTAAAATACCGTGAAAAAATTGTTGGAGTTGCAAAAACCTCAAAAATGAATATTTATTTTAAAGATGCACTGATTCCAGACCTTGCAATCTTTTCAAAATGTAAAAATTCAGGGTATTCAAAACCCCTAGATCTCGTTGACGAAAAAATAAATAAAAACTTCTATAAAAATGTGGAATACTTTAAAAAATTTGGAATTGACCTTAAAAAACTAAATTACCAGTTTGCAAAACTTGATAAAAACAGCGGAACTTTGTGCATAACTTCTTTTGAAGACTTGGATGAAACTTTCTTTTCGAATCTTCAGAAAATATCTGTTTCAAATTACCCCTACATATTAAAAAAATCACACGAAAAAGTAAAAATTGAGAAAAAAGAGATCGAAAAATTCGTAAAACTTCTTGGAATCTATGAAAAAAGCGACAGAGATTCCAATTTAGAATATTAATACATTAAATTCTATTTTTAATCCAATTTATTCATTTTAAAAATACATATTTGACCATTTCGACATATGGCGAATGACTTTATATTTTAAATCGAAATATTTATATAAGAATTAGCGCACATATAGTGCCATGGAGAAAATAGCGATACATATCATGGGAGAAATTGTATTGTCCGAAGATATCGGTAAGGCCATGAAAAAATGGAGAGAAATGTTTGGCATACCGCAGATAGAAACTGCAAGGTACCTAGATGTCTCCCCATCAGTGATCAGTGATTACGAAGTTGGCAGAAGAAAAAATCCTGGAGTAAATATCGTCAAAAAATATGTATATGCACTCTTAGAAATTGACAAGGAAAGGGGCGGACATACTATAAAAGCGTTGAGTAAGGTGTTAAACCCAACTTCAATGAAGGCGATTTTGCAGATAAAAGAATACCAAAACCCAGTTGGAGTCAGAGAATTACTTTCCACTATCGAAGGAAAAGTAATCTGTGGCGAAAACAGTTTAAATAATCAGCTATTTGGCCACACCGTAGTAGACAGTGTTAAAGCTATTTTGGAAATGAATGGCCAGGATTTCCTAAATCTCTATGGTTGGACAACCGAAAGAGCATTGATTTTTACCGAAGTTTCCGCCGGACGAAGCCCCATGGTTGCAATTCGTGTAAGTAACATCAAACCACGAGTCGTTATCTTCAACGGAGTTTCCGAACTAGACAAACTTGCGGTTAAACTTGCCGAACTTGAGGGAATATGCCTCATAGTAACTGAATTGAGTACCGATGAGCTTTTAAAGCGTTTAAAAGAAATAAAATAATTTTTTTTGTTTATATTGTTATGTATTAACAATTGTTCATTAACAAAAAAATGGTGAGCAGATGAAAGAAGTAGGTATTGTAGGATATGGAAGTGACCTTCCAAAATACAGGATAAAAGCGGAAGATATCGCTGGTGCTTGGGGTAAAGATGCTCAAGCAATCAAAAGAGGCCTTGTTGTAAACGAGAAAAGCGTTCCAGGGCCTGACGAAGATACTGCAACAATCTCAGTACAGGCTGCAAGAAGAGCATTATCAAGAGCAGGAATTAACCCAAAAGATATTGGTGCTGTTTACGTAGGAAGTGAAAGCCACCCTTACGCAGTAAAACCAACATCCGGAATTGTTGCTGAAGCGTGTGGTGTATCGCCAGACTTTACCGCAGCAGATTTAGAATTTGCATGTAAAGCAGGAACTGCAGGAATCCAGATGTGTATGGGTTTAGTTGGAAGCGACATGATGGAATACGCAATGGCAGTTGGTGCAGATACTGCTCAAGGGGCTCCAGGAGATGCTCTTGAATACACTGCCGCAGCAGGTGGTGCTGCGTACATCATCGGTGCAAAAAAAGAAGAACTTATCGCTAAATTCAATGGAACATACTCTTACACCACAGATACTCCAGATTTCTGGAGAAGAGAACATGAACATTACCCAAAACACGGTGGTAGATTTACAGGGGAACCTGCATACTTCAAGCACGTTTTAAACGGTGCAAAAGGTATGATGGCAAAAATGGATACAACAGCAAAAGATTACGACTACTGTGTATTCCACCAGCCAAATGGAAAATTCTACATAAGTGCAGCTAAACAATTAGGGTTTACCGAAGAACAATACAAATACGGACTTTTAACACCGTACTTAGGAAACACCTACTCAGGAGCAGTTCCACTCGGACTTTCAAACATTTTAGACCATGCAAAAGCAGATGACAGAATCTTCGTTGTATCATATGGTAGTGGTGCAGGAAGTGATGCATTTGATATTACAGTAACTGACAGAATTTCAGAAGTGGTCGACAAAGCAATAACCACTGAAAAACTCTTGGAAAGTAAAAAATACGTAGATTACGCAGTTTACTTGAAATACAGAGGAAAAATTAGAATGTAACTTCATCAGGTGGATAAAATGAAGGATGTAGCAATTATAGGATACGGACAGACCAAATTTGGTGAACTCTGGGAAGAATCATTCAGAAGTTTAATTGTAGAAGCAGGAACTAAAGCAATCATTGATGCAAACGTTGATGGAGACGACATTGATGCAATGTACGTCGGTACAATGAGCGGTGGTCTTTTTGTAGGACAAGAACACACTGCATCATTAATTGCAGACTATGCTGGATTAAACCCAATTCCATGCACCAGAGTTGAAGCAGCATGTGCTTCAGGAAGTTTAGCATTGAGAAGTGCAGTTTTATCTATTGCAAGCGGTGCACACGATGTTGTTTTAGTCGGTGGTGTTGAAAAAATGACCGATGTTTCAGATGCAACCTCAGCAATCGCAACAGCATCAGATCAGGAATGGGAAGCTTTCGTAGGTGCAACATTCCCATCACTCTACGCAATGATGGCAAAAAGATACATGCAACAATACGGCTTAACCATTGAACAACTCTCAAGCTGGAGTGCTATCGCTCACGAAAACGCAGTTCACAATAGATATGCTCAGTTTAGATCAAAAGTAACCATTGATCAAATTATGAGGGCATCCCCAGTTGCAGACCCCTTAACATTATTACACTGCTCACCAGTTTCAGACGGTGCTTCCGCACTTATCATCTGTGATGCAGAAAAAGCGACACAATATGCTCCAAAAGATGAAATCATATACATAAAAGCATCTACGCAGGCATCAGACACTATTGCATTACACGATAGAAAAGATATGACCACATTAAATGCTGCAAAAGTTGCGTCAAACAAAGCATATGAAATTGCAGGAATTAATGCGAGTCATGTCGATGTTGCAGAAGTCCACGATTGTTTTGCAATTAACGGATTGGTATTGACTGAAGACTTAGGATTCTGTAAAAAAGGAGAAGCTGGAAAAGTTGTAGAAGCTGGAAAAACCAGAATCGATGACGAAAGCTTTGTTACAGTAAACCCAAGTGGTGGATTAAAAGCTGCTGGTCACGCATTAGGTGCCACAGGAATTAGACAGGTCGGTGAACTTTACTGGCAGTTAAAACAGGATAAAGAATGTAAAGATAGACAAACTGCAATTAAAAACGGATACGCTATTGCAGCAAACGTTGGTGGAACAGGCGGTACAGTCTGCACACATATTTTATCAAACAAACGATAATTAATAATTTAAGCAAAAAATGATTTCCGGTGAGATTATGGTAGTAAGAACCTGGAGAAGCATGCAAGAAAGGTACAACCTTATTGGATCAAAATGTAAAACATGTGGAACCGTTTACTTCCCTGCAAGAAGTGTCTGCCCAGAATGCAGAAGAAAGGGAGAGTTGGAAGATTTCAAATTTGAAGGTAAAGGTAAAGTGTACACTTACTCGGTAGTATATGCTGCACCAAAGGACTTTGAAAAACAGTCCCCATATGTAATTGGTATCGTAGAACTTGAAGAAGGTACGAAAGTTACAGCTCAGATCGACTGCGAACTTGAAGAAGTTAAAATAGGAATGCCTGTCGAAACCGTCTTTAGAAAAATAAGGGAAGACGGATGCGATGGGGTAATCAGCTACGGATACAAGTTCGTTCCAACCGAACAATAATTAAATAACTTTTTTTAATTGTTTTTAAATTTAGAAATTACATGTTTTAATGAATCAAAATCAATGTATATTTCGCGATGAACATCGGAATATTTGTACGGTACAGATAATTCATCTAGTTTTTTACACTTTTCAATTGCTTCCTCTTCATTTACGCTGAATGCATAATACGGCGTAATGCGTTTAAGATCAAAAACAGTTGATACTCGTTTAAACATTTCTTTTACAGTATCTGAAATATCAACAATTATCGACCCATTTTCAAGCGATATATTAAACCCGAGTTCTTTTAATTCGTTGTATGCAAATTTTTCCCCATCATCCATCATTTTAAATCGAATTATGCCACTTTCACGACCGCTTGTGATAATCGGGTTAAAATTTCGAGATATAAATTCGATTACGGAATTATGAAAATTCATCGATTCGATTAATTCCTTCATTCTTTCCTTTTTTAACAGACCAACTATTTCCCCGATATATTGATCCCTAAAAATTTCAATTTTTGAAATATCGTCAGTTTCTTTTGTCTTTATTCCTTCTTTTTCGAGCAATTTTTTAAAGTATTTAGAATACGAAGTATTTTCAAATTCAATTTCGTAAATATCCCCACCCATTCTGCTTTTATAAACTCCCCTCAGTTCATAACGGATGTAATATTCCAGTTCAGAGCGAATCTTTTCGTCGATCATAGCCTTGCCCCTCCAAAAAATAGATATTAAAAAATATGTTGTTTCAGTATTAAAAATCTTTAAAAAAAGTTAAGAATAAATTTGTTCGATGTTTTCAATGTTATTTTATAATTTTTGAAAGATCGAGACTTTCCTCGATTAGTTTAGATAATTTATCCATATTTTTATTGAAAATTTCAGCGTAATTATCATTTTCAATTTTTGATAGGTTTTTTCTGTTGTTTACAATATTTACGAGGTAATTTCTAAATTCGAAATTTTCGAGTATCCCGTGAAAATAGGTTCCGAAAATATAGGAATTCCCTACTACCTTAAAGGAACCGTCATATGAATTCCCGCAATTTCCAAAACCTCTTGAAAGTGATATTAAGGGAGTTTCATTTGAAACTGAATATCCTTCATGTAATTCATAGCCCGCCACATCAAAATTTTGATCAAAAATTGATATTTTTCCAGTTGAGTTTTTTATCGCCTTTTTATTTCCAAAAGTCGTTTCCATATCAAATAGCCCGAGTCCTGAAATCGTTCCAACGTCGCCTTCTGAAAAATTTTCATCAATTAACATTTTTCCAAGTGTTTGATACCCCCCGCAGATTCCAAGAATTATTCCCCCACGTTCTATGAATTCCATTATTTTTTTATCCATTCCGTGTTTCTTCATTAAATCCATTTCAACGGTTGAACATCTGGTTCCCGGCAAAATCAAGATATCTCCAGTTATATCATCGTTAAAATCAAGATATCTCATTAAACAGTCGCTTGAAAGCGGATCAACATCTGTAAAATTTGCAATTTTTGAAAATTTAACAATGTTTACTTCAATAGGGCTTTTTAAATTTCCAAATACCCTCTTACCTTCCAAAGCCTGACTGTCTTCTTCAGGAAGTATCAATGTTTCGTCATAGGGAATAGTTCCAATAACAGGAATGTTTGTCAGTTCCTCGATTTTTTCAAATCCATCTTTTAAAACGTCGATATTTCCCCTAAATTTATTGATTACAAATCCTTTTAAGAGTTTTCTCCAATTTTCCGGGAGTAACTGAACTGTTCCATAAATTGCTGCGAAAACTCCGCCTCTATCAATATCAGATACTAAAATTGCATCAGCTCCAGAAATTTCTGCAATTCTTAGGTTTGCTATATCATCTTTTAATAAATTTATCTCACAACAGCTTCCAGCCCCCTCAATTACGACGTAATCATAATTTGTATCCAAATAATCGATACTTTCTTTTATTTTTTCGAGCATGTCGTCCTTATTTGATCGGTATTCATTATAATCCCTATCTTCATAAGGAGTTCCATGAACTATAACTTGCGATATAAAATTACCTTTTGGCTTTAATAAAATCGGGTTAAAATGAACAGAAGGTTCAGCTCTTGCAGCCATTGCTTGAGTATACTGCGCTACTGCAATTTCCCCATCCTCAATGCTGACTCTTGAATTTAAACTCATGTTCTGTGATTTAAAAGGTGCTACCTTGTAACCTTTGTTTGATAACATCCTGCAAATTCCAGACACTAAAACCGTTTTCCCACTGTTTGAAGAGGTTCCTACGACCATGATAAATTTAGCCATTTTTAAACACCGAGAAATTTTTTTAATTTGTAAATTTTTCTTTAGCAAGGTTATGGAAAAACCGAACATATAATAGTTACGATATATCAGTTATATCTTCAAAATAAAATTAAAAAATAGAAATAAAGATTATTCGACTACTTCGGACATTATTTTCAAAAATCTCTCGTTTTCGTCAAATGTTCCTATTGAAACTCTGAAATAATATGGTTCAAGCCCTTCAAATGAATAACAGTCCCTTACGATTACTCCTTTTTTCAAAAGAACTTCACAAAATTCACTCGAATTCATGCCGTTTTTAACTTTTACAAGCATGTAGTTTGCTTCAGTAGGGTAGACTTCGAGCTGTTTAAATTTTTTCAAACCATTGTAGATTTCTTCCCTGCTTTCAATTCCTTCGTTTAAGCATTTTTCAAAGAATTCTTTATCTTGAAGTGCAGTTATTGCAGACGCTTGGGAAGCCCTTGTTAAACTAAAGATTGGTTTTATTCTCATCATGTAGTCAACAATTTTTTTACTTGTAACCCCATAACCGACCCTCTGTCCTGCAAGTCCAAATACTTTTGAAAATGTTCTTAAAACAAGCACATTGTCGTATTTTAAAGCCCAGTCTGTTAAATCGTAATCTTCATTTGAATATTCAATGTACGCATGGTCAATCATTACGAGTGCATCCGTACTTTCAACGATTTTTTTAATATCTTCGGTTGGAATTACGTTTCCAGTCGGGTTATTTGGCGTGCATAAGAATATTGCTTTTGTTTTTTCAGTAATATTATTTAAAACGCTTTCAATATCCAATTTAAATTCATTTTCTTCGTCAAATTTTGCCCATTTTATGTTTGCACCGTGGATTTTTGCAGAAATTGCGTACTGTGTAAATGTTGGAATTGGAATGATTACTTCATCGCCTTCATCGATTAATATTCTCATGATGTTATCGATTACTTCATCCGCCCCATCTCCACCAACAATGATGTTTTCAACAGGCATTTTTGTAAATTTACTTATTTCATCCATTAATTCAGGATTTATTGGTTGGGGGTACTGGTGGAGTTTCGAAACTTCATCCATTAATTTTTCTGCAATTTTTGGCGAACAGCCCCATGGGTTTTCATTTGAACCCAATTTAATAATTTTTTCAGGATCTATTCCATAATTTCTTGCAATTTCTTCTTTTGACTTTCCTGGAACGTACGCTTTAAATTCTTTAACTATTGCTCTTACTTTATCATCAATTGACATTAAAAACACCTAAATAAAATAAAAATTAAAGTATTTCATCAGCATTTAATTTTTCCGCGTTGTAGAGTTCTTTTGCTCTTATGTAGATCAATTCATCGGCAACGTCTCCATCTTTAACAAGCACTACAACTTTAGACGGGGATATGTTTGATATAACTTTTGAAATCTGCTCTTTTGTGATTTTACATTTTTTTTCTATTCCCAATAAAGCTTTTTCAGGAATTTTAGGATTTACAACTTTCATATCCTCAATTTCCAAGACTCCTTCTGTTGAAATAATATTCAAGTCAGGATTGATGTCTTTTAAGGATTTTAATACTTTTTTATTGCTTACAATATAAAGTGCCTGTCCATCCAAAGAAATTGTTTCAAAATCAAATCCAAATCCGCTTAAGACATTGTTAATATGTTTTTGAGCTTCAAAAAGAAGTTTTGAAAATTCTTTAGCTTTTTCTTCATCCAGATCATGATTTGGTGCATATTTGTATAGATCTTCATCTGCCTCAAAAAGCGAATGAACTGCCTTTTTAAATTCTAAAGTATCGATTTTACCTGCTTTTGCATCTGAAAATGTCTTTTTATCATTATTCTGGCTTAAATTTTGAGTAGTTGAAACTGTTTTTGTTTTTGAAATTGTTTCAACGGCCCTTTTAATTAATTCTTTTGAATGCTGTGTTTCTGACATATTTTTCCCCAAAAAATTATTCCTGTAATTCAAGTCTTTCTAATTCTTTCAAAAGAAGTACTAAAAATACCCCTACATCAGTAACTACTCCGATAGCCTGTGAAGTTCCCCTATCCATTAATTTAGTAACTGTTGAAGGCTGTATGTCGACACAGACTGTTTTTATGTATGAAGGCATTAAGTTACCCGTTGCAACAGAGTGTAAAAGTGTTGAAAGCATGATAACCATTTTTTTATCCATTACCATAGTTCTCATTTCATCCTGTGCAACCATAGCATCGGTTATAACATCTGGAAGTGGTCCATCATCTCTAATACTTCCCGCAAGTACATATGGAATCTCATTTTTTATGCACTGATACATTATACCTTCTTTTAATGTGCCACTCTCGACTGCGTTTTTAATGCATCCTGCATCAATTATCGTATTTATTGCATAGATATGGTGTTTGTGCCCGCCAGTTACAGGTTTTGCAGTTTTTATATCTACTCCAAGTGAAGTTCCAAAGAGTGCTGATTCAATATCATGGGTTGCAAGTGCATTTCCTGCCAAAATTGCTTGAATATATCCAAGTTCGACCATTTTTGCTAAAGCAGGGCCTCCACCGGTGTGTATAATTGCAGGGCCGCCAACAATTGCAATTCCGCCTGTTCCTGTTTTTTTATACTCTTCCCGTATTTCGTACATTTCCTTTGCAATTCTCTTAATAATTGCTTCTTTTGGCTTTTCTGAAGATACTTCTGAGTTCATGAATTCAAAAAGCTGTCCTGCTTCTCTTGACTTTTCAGGAGGCATTACTCTGATTCCGTTGTGGCCAATTACTACAAAGTCTCCTTTTTTCACTTTTCTCATTACTTTTGTTTCTGCCCTTTTTTCTTCAGGATAAACAACAATTACAGCATCCATCTTTGGATTTGCAACTTCTATCCATTCATCATTTACTTTTACGTGTGTTGGGTGATTTGTAGTTGAATAAAATCCATCTGGTAAAACACTGTCTTTTAAAGCAGGTTTTAAATTGGCATTTTCAATTTCAGGGATATTTGCACCGACATTTTGAAGTTCTTCAAGGATTTGGTCAAGATGCTGTTCAGAAGTTCCAGAAATTAACAATTTTGCATATGATACATCGGTTTTTTTCTTCCCGATATCAAATTCCAAAACTTTATAGTCTCCGCCAAGTTCCAAAGTTCTGTCAAATACTTTTGCGAGTATAAAGCTGTCAATTATGTGTCCTTTTAATTCAATTTCCCTCATGAACATCAAATCACCCGATAAATCTCTCTAAAATTCAGTTATCAATTGTGTATGTGCTACATAAATATATAATTTTTTGAATGTAATAAAAAAATTATTTAAAAAAAGAACTGTTTTTCAAATTATCTTCTTTCATCTTTTTCATGAATTTTGGAATGTATTCTTCAGCGGTATCGACAGACATTGGTAAAAATTTATCTTTTAGATATTTTCTTTTTAACATTTCTGAACCCACCCATTCATTGAATCGTTTATCCTGTATAATTACAACACCATAATCCGTTTCAGTTCTGATTAATCGTCCAATCATCTGTATTACGGTTCTTGCCATTATATGAAACGACGTCATTAAAAATGCACTCCAGTGGGCATCTTTAACTTTTCTCGACTTCAATCGTTCTTCGAGAAGTGTTTGTTCTCTTTTTAAAAGCGGTGTTGGAACTGGAAACGGTAAACTATCGATTATAACACATGTTAATGCATCACCGGGGATATCTACACCTTCTGCAAATCTTCCCGTTGCTAAAAGGAGTCCGCCGTATTTTTGAAAGTCTTCTTTTAGTTTTTTTGCAGCTTTTCCGTCCATTCCTGATTCATAGCAGTATATGTTTCCACGATATCCTGCATCCAAAAAATATTCGTGAGCAGTTTTTAAATCCCCAAAACTTTTAAAAAGTATCAAAGTGTTTCCTTTTGCAGCTTTTACCATTTTAAACAGATTTTCATTTGCTTTATTTCGTTTTTTATTGTTTGATTGGAAATCCGTTGAATTAAATTTCATATCTTCCCCGTCTGAGAGTGAAATTATATTTCGCCTATCTTTTGAAAAGGGGCTGTCAAGAAGCAGCGTTTCACTTTTTCCCATACCAGTCTTTATTGCGTGAATATTTAAATCTCCAAGTGTTGCCGAACAGTGAACTACTGATGCATCCCCGTAAAGTTTATTTAAATAATTTGAAACGAGCACAGGTTCACAGAGAATCGATCCGTTGTTTTTATACACGACAAAATTTCCAGTAATATTTCTAAGATTACCCAAATTTTCCAAAAATTCAACGAGTGGAACGTCTGAAATTCTCCTATCTGCAATAAATTGAAGTTCTAGTGGGATCAAACCCTTGTTATCAATTTTAAATTTCAAATCTTTTTTGTCAAGTTCTTCGTTTTCATTTAAATCTTCGATTTTTTCCTTAATTTTAACTATATCGTTGTATCCTTCAAGAAGAGTTCCTAAAATTGCTACATCTTCTTTTAATCCAAATGAAGTAATCTTAAATCCATCAAATACCAGCGAATTTTTACAATCTTTTCCAGCCGCATTTTTTACAACGTAATCTTGAACAATTGTCCAGAAAATCTCGTCTTCTTCCTCAGATACTCTATCCATATGCACCCTCAACCTTGAATTTGAGTAGTGGTATGCCATAAATCTAAGTCTTCTTAAAGCATATTTTGGATTTATTACAATTGTTGCCGCATTCCTAATACTTCCCTCAAGTTTGTGGGCCTCGTCACAGATTACAATGTCAGTTTGTTTCTTTTTGTCGATTTCGTCTTTTAAATAATAGTAAATAGTGTTGTTCATCACGATTATGTTTGCATCAAAGCATTCGATCTTTGCTTTTTGATAATCACACATACAAAGCGGACAGTAAAATTTTATATTTCCATCAAATTCAATCTTTTCCTTTTTTGTACCACAAACACAGACCGGTTTTTTGTTTGGCCTGTAAATACATCCTTTATTTAATTGGCAGTACAGTGTGTTTGCTTTTTCCCCTTTTGATTTACAGAAAAAGTTTCCCTTCCCCATCATGAAAGATACTTTTAAATTGTGTTTTAATGAATTCAAATCTTCTACGATTCTTTCTTGCTGGTCAATCGTTTCCGTAAGAATCATTACCCTTTTTCCACGTTCTGCAAAGTACAATGCAGGAATTAAGTATGATAATGTCTTTCCAACTCCCGTTGGAGCTTCAACTACAAGGTTTTTCTTATTGGTTACACATTCGTAAATTTTTCCCATTAAAACTTCTTGCTGGGACCGCATTCCATGATAAGGAAATTTTTCTTTAGAATATTCTTTAAATTCGTAAAAATCCATGATTACCACATAACTTGAAAATAGTTTGAAAATCTAATAAGGTGCCACCTTTTATTTATAAGTATTTATTGGTGGCAAAAATACAAAAAAAGCTGTTTTCATATTTAAAATTAAATTTAAATGATTTTAATCACTGTAAAGTTTTTTATCATACTCTATTATCATTCTTTCAGCATCAAAATATTCTACAACGTGGTTTACGGCATTTGCAGCCTTTTCCCACCATTTGTCAGTATCGTAAATCTTTATCGCTTCTTCAAGATACTTGTACATTTCATTTGCTTCGTAATTTTCATCGAGATTCACCCCGTCTCCGATAGTAAAACTGTCCTCAGGATAAGCTTTTGCCCATTCAACATGCCATCCATCCATTGTACTCATGTGTATCGATGCATTCATTGATGCAGTCATTCCAGAAGTTCCGGATGCCTCATTTGGTCTTCTTGGGGTGTTTAACCATACATCAGACCCCTGTTTTAAAAGTTTACTGAGTTTCAGTTCATATCCAGTCAAAACTGAAACATTTTTAAGTTCCCTCGTTTTTGAAACTATCCAGTTAAATGTAATCTGCGCATTTGCATCTGCAGGGTGCGGTTTTCCGGCCCAGAGTATCTGAATTTTTCCAGTTTTCAATAAATTTTTAAACCTTTTTTCGTCTCGAAGTAAAAATGAAGGTCTTTTGTAGTCTGCAAATCTTCTTGCCCACACAACAGTTAAAATATTTGGATCAAAGAGACTTCCCGTTTGATCAGCTACTTCTTCAAAAAGCTGCTTTTTTAATTCCAGTTTACGTTCACGGAGCATTTTTATATCTTTTTTTTCCGCAGCTTCCTTTATTTGAGTATCTTGCCAGTAATATTTATCCTGTGCATTTGTAATGTTTATTATAGGCTCTCGATTAGTCACCCATGCCCACATTTTTTCCGAAGTTTCCCTGTGAAGTTCTGAAACTGCATTTGATCGTTTGCACATTCTTAAAGCTGCGACTGTTAAATTAAATGGATTTCCACCATATTTTTCAGCAGTTTTCGTATCGATACTTCCAAAAAATCCCATGCTTTTTAAAAGATTTATATCCTGTGTTTCATTTCCAGCAGGAATTGGGGTGTGCGTTGTAAATAAAAGATGCTCTTTTACATAATCAATTCCGTAGTCTTCGAGCATTTTAAATGCAATTGGTAGAGAATGAGCTTCGTTGATATGAAAAAGTTTTACATTTTCACATTCTCGAATGACTTTGTATCCTCCGATTCCCAGAACGATTTCTTGAGCGATGTGGGTTAAATTATTCCCATCATATAGTCCGTAAGAAATAGTTCTCGATAAATGATCATTTTCTGGAATATCAGTAGTTAAAAAATAGATTGGACATGTATTAAACGTATTTTCTTCTAATTTGTACGCTTTAACCCATATATTTGTTCCGTTTATTACCACTGGAACTTTTAAATCAATATCTGTTAAAAAATCGTAGTATTTCCTTATATTTTCAACTTTCATACGACCTTCACGATCCCGTACTTGGTCGTAGTATCCGTAGCTCCATAGCATGGAAACGCCAACTAGCGGTACATTTAGTCTTTTTGCTGCTCTAAAATGGGATCCTGCTAAAAACCCGAGTCCTCCTGCATACGTCTTTAAAGACTGATCGATTGCAAACTCCATGCTAAAATAAGCAGTGTTTTTCATTAAATCCCCCAAAATAAAGTTAAAGCGTGAATTCTTGAGTAATATTATGTTTCTATTTTATATTTATTAAATATATCTAAAAGAGATTAATAAATTCTATTTTAAAGTAGCAGTTATGATAGTTATCGGGTTTTTTGAAAGCATTATGTGCCCGGAATTAATTTTTTTTCCGTAAGACACAGATACATTTACAAAATCCACGTTGTATCTGAGTTCTTCAAATTTACTAATTATTTTTACACTGTTTTCAAGAACGATTGTGTTTGCAACCACTTTCTCAATTTTCTTTTCTTTTAAAATTTCCAAAATTTGTTCGATATTTTGCGTTCCGCCAATAAATACCTTGTTAAAATCAAATTCTGAAATTAAATCTTTTGCATCTCCAAGAAATACTTCACAATTTTCTATTTTAAACTTTTTTAAGTTAGTTACTGTCGTATTTTTTGCGTCTTCGCTGTTATCGATCGCATAAACAAATTTTGAGCGTTTTGATATCTCCACACTCATGCCGCCGCTACCGCAACCAATATCTAAAACAATATCTTCGGGATTCAAATTTAATTTACCGATACTCACAGCCCTAATTTCTTCCTTAGTTATCGGAACCCCTTCCATTCTAAAAAATTCACTGTCTTGGATCATTTTTTCACATTAATTATTATTTTGATTAACAAGTTATAAATACTGATTTTAGCTACTTATATATTGGCTTAATTTTTAAATAGTAACAATTACGGTATTTCTATACACATTTTATTATTCTCATCATATCTAACAAAAAGGTGAAGTTATGGCTGACGTTTTGACTGAATTGCCGGGAGTAGGCCCATCAACTGCGGAAAAATTAATTGAAGCAGGATACCTCGATTTTATGAAAATTGCAACAGCAACAATTGGTGAATTAACCGACATTGAAGGAATCAGTGAAAAAGCTGCTGCTAAAATGATTATGGCTGCAAGAGACTTGTGCGACCTTGGATTTAAAAGCGGTGTTGAATTATTAAGACAGAGACAGAGTGTTTGGAGACTTTCAACAGGCAGTAAAGAATTAGATACTGTTCTTGCAGGAGGACTCGAAAGTCAGTCAGTAACTGAATTTGCAGGTATGTACGGAAGCGGTAAAACGCAAATCATGCACCAATCATGTGTAAATTTACAGATTGCTGGAAAAATATATGCTGATTTAGAAGGGGTAGTTGAAGAAGAACTTGAACATCCAAAAGCAGTTTATATTGATACTGAAGGTACATTCAGACCTGAAAGAGTTGTTCAAATGGCTGAAGGACTTGGAATTGACGGTCAGCTTGTTTTAGACAACACATTTGTTGCAAGAGCATACAACTCAGACATGCAGATGTTATTTGCTGAAAAAATCGAAGACTTGATTAAAGGCGGAAATAACATTAAATTAGTAATTATCGACTCCCTTACAAGCACTTTCAGGAATGAATTTACAGGAAGAGGTAAATTAGCTGAAAGACAGCAAAAATTAGGTAGACACATGGCTACACTAAACAAACTTGCAGATTTATACAACTGCATTGTTTTGGTTACAAACCAGGTTGCTGCAAAACCAGATGCATTCTTTGGTGTTGCTGAACAGGCTATCGGTGGACACGTTGTTGGACACGCTGCAACATTTAGATTCTTCTTAAGAAAATCAAAAGGAGATAAAAGAGTTGCAAAATTATACGACTCCCCACACTTACCAGATTCAGAAGCAGTTTTTAGAATTACAGAAAAAGGTATTATGGATTAATATCTTTTAAAATAAATTTTAATATTTTCTTTTTTTAAAACTTAAAAAAATAGAAATTTTTGATTATTTTTAATTTAAACTTATTTTATCATTCCCATTTCTTTTTGTCGTTTTATCCTCTGAGCCAATATGCATGGACCGTTTCTTTTTCCGCCGATTGGCACATTTGGCGTTCCAAGACAGTTCATACATCTTGCCATAACACTTGCACCAAGGGCGAGTCCATCTTCAACGAAAATTATGTTTTCTGAAACATTGTCCCATATTCCAAGCTCTGAAAGCATTTCAATTATCAATTTTGGCTTTTGGCCGGTAATTCCTGCCCTTCCAGTAATTCCTATTGCAGTAGCCCCACTTATAATTCCTTCTTCATGTGCAATTTTTATCAATCTTTGAGTGATTTTTGCAGAAACTATGTCTAAGGTGTACATCATAGTTGGAAGATTTGACTCTTTTAAAATTTTTGCACCGATTTTTTCAAGTTCTGGAATATCGCTTCCATTTTCACCGACATCGCAACCTATTAAAAACGTTCCTGCTTTTTCCGCACTTTCAGGGTTTACTGGAACAGTTCCAAATCGTTCCATTCCTTTTGGAACTTCTTTTATAATTACGTGCTCGTGGATTTCTTTTGCATATTTTTCCGCAAGTTCCTTATTTGGACTTCCTTTTTCAGCGTGAATATCTAAAACCGCACCGCCCCTTTTACTTACCAAATCAGTTCCACGAACAACCGCATCTGAAACTGCACCTGCAAGCCCACAGAGATTTCCAATAACTTTTGCATAAGGCTCCCCATTGTTTGTAATCCTTCCTGCCAAGGTTGTTCCAAAATCAATACTGATACAAGGGTTTCTGTAGTCCACCCCAGTCCATTTACTTCCAATTTTTAATCCTGCGGTTACAAGTTCCCCTTCCATTTCGTTTGCAACCACTTCTTTTCCAGTTGGCGGAACTACTCCTGTTACCGCCCCATCGAAAATCAATTTTTCAATTAAAGTGTAGTCTTGAAGTATTTCTGGAAGCTGTTTTTTTGTCATTATTGGAGTCATCTTTCCATTTGGAATTCCCGCCATTCTGCATCCTTCTGCAAGAGATACAATCATTACACCAACTTCTTCAGGTGATGCAAAACCTGCAGTAACCCCTGTACTTCTAACAACAAAATGGAGGTCATCTACATTCAAATGTGCTTTATCCATCGCCCCTTTTAACACATCTCGAACCATTTCAGAAACTGCTTCTTTTGTTAATTCAACGTCCCATATGGTTCGTCCAAAAACTTCTTCTCCTTTTTTGGGAGTTCGAACATCCCTCGTCATTCTAACTTCTTTTGATACAACGTATGTCTTTCCAGAGCCCATCTCTGTTGCAGTTATTATCGCTTTTGTGGTAGTATTTCCAAGCTCAACAGATGCAACAGTATAGTATGGCAATATATTCTGATTTGGGCCTACCCTCTTTGGATTTAAATCCATTACATCAATACTTTGTGATTTCGCATAATGAATTTTTGGTGATTTACTAAATATTCCTTTAATTGAATCAAGAAACCCCATGTATATCTTCTCCTTAATTTTAAAATGCATTACAGACATTAACGGATTAAAAAAACAGTATAAATTATGGAAATTTGATTATATAAATGTAGTATTTTTGAATTTTAATTTGAGAATATATATTATACGTTAAATATCCCATTATTTTGCTTAATATAACCCATTAATCGTTACGATTGTAATGGTTTAAACTTACTATTATACTAAAATTAATTATTTTTGGTTAATTAGATCAATAACCTCAGCTAAAAGTTAATATATGTGGACAGTGCAGAGAAATATCATTATTATCAACCCATAATGGAGATAATATGAAAATCCCCGAAATCCCCGTAATAATAGCATCTATATTGATAATAACTTCTTTTTCAGGATGTATCTCTTCTTATGGTATGGACTCTGACACAGTAACTCCGGGTGTATTGACTATTGGAATCACACCTTCCCTGCCACCACTGGAGTATTATGAAAACGGTGAATTAAAAGGATATGATATAGACCTGATGAAGGAAATTGCATATAAAATGGGTTTAAAACCGGAATTCAAAATTTACAGTTACGAAGGTGCACAAAAAGCACTTTTGAATGGCGAAATTGACTGTATACCTTCAACGGCAATTTCACCTGAAAGAAAGGAAAAAATGGACTTTTCAAGGGCATATGTACAAACATACATGGTAATTGCAGTTTTTGAAAGCAGTTCTTATCGCGAAATTAAAGATTTGAATGGAAAAAACGTTGCAGTTATAAAAAATACCTATACTGAAGACTGGGCAAACTTCTACTTAGGAAGTACTACTGCAAATATCAAACCTTATGAAAGTGTTGACAGTTTGATGTCAGATGTAGAATCCGGAAACCTTGATGCAGTAGTTACTGATCAAATACACATGGATTACTACGCCCACAAGAATAATCTCGATGCTAGAATGATTTCTGAAAAGATTACGATTATTTACTGGGCAATTGCAGTGAAAAAAGGTAATAATGGGCTTCAGGACCAAATAAATGATGCATTGTTTGAACTAGAAGAAGATGAAGCACTATACGAATTAAGAAATAAATGGTACGATTAATAACTTCAATTCTATTTTTATTAATTTTCTATTTTCCAAAGATAACTCGATCCAAAATCGGCCTAACAACTGTTGATGGGTTATCCATATCTCCTTTTTCATTTATAAATTCTACAAGGTTATTTTTATTAATAAAATCAAAAATCCTGTCCATTTTATCGTTATTTAACATGTTTAATATTTTTCTAATTTTGATATTCTTATCAATTTCAGATGAAATTTCGCGTTTCCAGTTTTTTTCATAATTTTTTAAAAATTCAACATTGTAATTTCCTTCAAAATAATGATTTATTGTATCTGCACAGATTTTTCCACATTTTGCACCATAGTAAAGTCCACCCCCACTTAATGGCTTTACCTGGCCTGCGGAATCTCCAACAAGCATTACGTTATTTTTTACTGTTTTTGAATAACCGATTGGAATCGCACCACAGATAAATTCAACCGGAGTTGCATTTTTCAAAATTTCTTTTGCAATCTGGTTATTTTCTATAAAATCCAGCAATTTTTTGTAAGAATTAGTTGAATCACACATTCCAACCCTAACCCTATCGTTTCCAAGCGGAATTAACCACGTGAAAAACTTTTCAGAATACCTTTTATCATAAATTACGTAAACAAAATCATCATCAATTTTCGCATTTACAAATTCAATCTGAACTCCCGAAATTATTTCCCTTTTTTTATCAAGCATATTCAATGATCTTCCAATTGTTGACCTTATCCCATCAGCTCCGATAATTATCTCAGGAGAAACCTCGAAAATTTCGTCCATGTGCATTATTTGCAATTTATGCCTGTTGTTATCTCGATCGGAGGGTAAATTTGAATTTTTAATTTTCCCGTATGATTTTAACAGTACATCCACATTTTTAGATGCCCTTACTGCAATATCTTTATCCATTACTTTTCGTTCGAAGACTTCTGCACGAATCTCTTCATTTCCAACAGTAATAGAGCTGTTTTTTGAATAAATATGCGCTCCCCTAACTTTATTTACTGAACCCTTTGGATTTCCAAGTTCTTTTATACAATTTTTACTCAAAAGCCCTGCACACTGGAGTGGAACTCCAATTTCCTGATGTTCTTCCAAAACGAGAACTTTTCTATTTTTAATATTTTCCCCAGTAATAAATCCAGAAGGCCCACCACCAACAATTACGACATCGTACTTTTCAAAATCCATGATATTCCTGAAAAATTTTTTCGAAAGATTAATAGTTTTTAAATCTTATATTAAATATCATTTTAAATATAGTTTCGCAAAAACTCTTTTGAAAATTAAAAATGAGGATATCATGATTTATATCGTTGGAATTGGACCTGGAAACAGGAACTATGTTACAGAAAAAGCATTTGATACAATTAAAACTTCAGATTTTGTTTTGGGAAGTAAAAGATCCCTTGATATCTTTGAAATTAACGGAAAAAAAATAGAACTTACGGTAAACCTCAAAAACGAACTTTGCGAATTTTTAACAAATTATAAAAAGTCAAATTCTAAAAAAAAGGTTTCTATTTTGTCAACAGGGGACCCCTGTTTCAGCGGCCTTTTAAAAACCATTTTTTCATTTGATTTTATTGAAAAAGAAGATTTTGAAGTGATCCCTGGAATTTCTTCAATTCAAATAGCTGCTGCAAAAGCCAAAATCTCTTGGGAAGATTACAATATCCTTACATTACATGGAAAAGAAGAAAATCTAAAAAAATTGCTAAATTATGTAAAAAATGGTGAAAAAGTGATTTTTTTACCAAACAATTTAAAAAAGGACCTCAAATTCCTGATTGAAAATGGCATTTCTGGCGAAAAAGAATTAACCGTTCTTGAAAATCTTTCATATGATAATGAAAAAATAATTACTGATAAAATATCGAATTTACTTGAAAATGATTATTCTTACCTTTTGGTCTGCATTATAAACTGAGGAAGGGATACTTTTGAAAAAAATAGTCGCGCTATTTGTAGTTTTAACCTTATTTTCAGGATGCATTGGAAATGATTACAGTTCTGTTGAAATCGTTGAAAATAGCCCGTATCCAGAATTTATCTACGTAAATAACGATATGCTAAAAATAATAGTAAATAACATATCTGAAAAGCAGATTTCTGACCATTTTTTTGTAATACTTGATGGAGCATATATTAATAAAAATAATTACTCAAAATTGGCAGTTAGAACTCCACTCTGGAGATTTGGGGGCCTTTTTGTAAATGAAAATACAAAATCAGGAAATGGCCTTATATTTTTAAATTCGAATTTTGTTGGAACGCCAGATCTTAAATACAATATACCTCTCAATTACAACGATATAATAATATACGATGAAAATTACGGAATATTTATTGAAATTGGAAAAGAATACAGCTCAGCTGAGATAATTGCTGAAAATTTTCCCGAAAATAAATATTTTATGGAATATACTAATGACATTGCAAGTAAAAATATTATAAATCGTACGATTATTGAAAAAGAAGATATTTTAATTGGAATATACGTATTGGAAGGTGGAATTCCTATTACAAATCTGAATAACGGCGTATTTAACATGCATATTAAATCCAAATCTTAAAAAACTTTTAATTTTTGAAAACCAAATAAAAAGATATAAAAAATGAGTTAACGAATTAAATATTAATATATAAAAGCGGAAGAAAGGGATAGATCATGGACCTAATGCAATTTGTTCCAGACCTCGGAACTGGATTTATAACGGGTTTTGTTGTTGGATGGGGAATTAAAATGGCCATAAAAGTAGTTATTGCATTAATGGGCCTTTATGTATTCAGTTTAATTTATTTGAGTAATTTGGGAGTTATTTCCATAAACACTGAAGCATTGTTTGGCCTTGTTGGAAACGTTGAAGGTGCAGTTATGTCTTATGGAAGTTTAGCTGTTGGATTAATTCACTCTGTGTCACTCGGCGGAGGATTTGCAGCAGGTGCAGCAGTCGGATTAAAACAAGGTTAATTAAAAACCCATATTTAAATTTAAAAAAGTGAAACTATGGATACACGTATTAGGGATTTTATAAAAACCGATGAAGGTTATTTTGCAGTAAATACTTATTATCACCCCGAAAATGCCCTCATTTCCTTTTTAAGATATATAAATATTGAAAAAATAGGGAATCATATTTTAAAAGACTACGATCTCGACGAAAGTGACATAAGGATACTCGACAGCCAGAGATTTATAAAAGTAGCAGATAGCGCGAAAGCCTATGCAATTTTAAAAGAATATTACCCAGAATATTTGTTTTATGATACTATAAATGACGTTCTCTTGCATGCAATTCCTAAAACCAATATTAAAGAGATTTTAAGTCCTCAAAAAAGGTTGCAGGACGTTTTAAATGAGCAGAATACGGAAGCCGAAATAAAATGTGCGAAATTAGCAGATATTCTCCATGATTATGGGCTTGACTATAAAAATATGGGGGTTTCAGGATCTACTGTTTTAAAACTAAACAATGAAAATTCAGATATCGATTTTGTAATTTATGGAATGAAAAACCACAAAAATGCAAGAGAAATTCTTTCAGAAACATTTGAAGATGGTGTTTTATCCCCACTTTCTGAAGATTTCTGGAAAAAAGCGTATGCAAAACGAATAAAAGATGGAACTTTAACTTACGACGAATTTGTGTGGCATGAAACGAGAAAATTGAATAGAGGTGTTGTTGACGGCGTTATGTTTGATTTACTTGCGACACGGGACTGGAATGAAATAACTGAAAAATACGGGGAAAAGAAATATAAAAATTTAGGATTTATCCAGATTAAAGCAAAAGTAAAAGACGATTCGTTTGTTTTTGACAACCCTGCAGTATACAAAGTTGAAAATGTTGAAATTTTGAACAATGAAAATAACGCAGATGTTTCTGCATCCGAAATTGAAGAAATAGTATCTTTTACCCACACTTATGCGGGATCTGCATATAATGGCGAAGAAATAATTGTTCGGGGAAAATTAGAAGAAGTTTCTGGAAAAGAAACTTACAAAAGAGTTGTTGTTGGAACTACAAGAGAAGCATTCAACGAATACGTAAAACTTAGCTAAATTAATTTTCTTTTTTTAGGTGGTATTATTATTGATATTCCAAATTACGGTAAAATAACTTCTAAAACGGTTGTTTTTGATTTAAACGGGACTTTAGCAGTTGATGGAATTGTAAACTCCGAAATAAAAGAACTTTTAAAGAAACTTGGAAAAACTTATAAAATCGTCGTACTTACGGCAGACACTTACGGAACTTTAGAAAAGGAATTTAATGGTCTTCCAATTGCCATTGATAAAATAAAAAACGAAATAGAAAAAGTAAATGCTGCTGAAAAATATTCGCCATATATTGGAATTGGAAACGGGAATAACGACTGTTTAATGCTTGAAAAAAGTGAACTTGGAATATTAATAATCGGGGAAGAAGGAGCTTCAACTAATGCGCTTTTAAAATCAGATATTGTTATTAATAATATAAAAGATGCGATAAAGTTACTTTTAAATGAAAAAAGGATTGTTGCAACGCTTAGAAAATAAAATATAAAAAATAAAATTAAATTTAAACTTTTTTTAAAATTTCTTCAATTTTTTTAAGGTATTTTTCTTCTTCTGGAATTACGGTTATTTCTTTTGTTGGAAGGGTAATTGATGCCCTAAATCCGTTTTTTCTTGCAATTTCTGTTGCTTTTTTATTTAGATCATATAAATCATCAAATAATTCAGTTGTTAATTCGCAAGTTGGACTACAATACTGAAGACAGCAGCCTTCTCTCCAGTACCCGATTTTATTCCCTGCTTCACTTACACGCTTTATATCTATTTTATAGTGTTTTTGAAGATTAAACACATCAAAATGTCCAACCCTAATTAATGGCCTGAAAAAATGAATTTTGTACCTTTTTGGAACTTTTGTAAGTTCCATTTTTTTATAAAGTTCGAATTCATCTTTTCTATTTAGTTTCGAATTATTTTCACGCATATATTGAAAGACAGGACCTGCAATTTTTTCAAGAGCAGTTTCTCCAGTCATTATTATTTTTGCATTTTCTTCTTTTGCAATATCTATCATTCTAGCTTTCATTATCGTTTTACAGATCCTGCAGATGCTTTTTCCTTTTGCACCTTGCGTTTTTTTGGCCAATTCTTCAGTAATGTCTGGAAATATTATCGGTACATTAAATCTATCTGCTAATTTTTTTGCTTCGTTTGTTGAAATATCCCAACTCCATTTATGGACAAAATGAACACACAAATGAACGTTTAATCCAAGATCCTTTGCAATCGCGAGTGCAACAGCACTATCTTTTCCGCCACTGAGCATTACAACTATTTTTTCGTCTTTTAAATTCAGTTCTTCAAAATTATTTAAAATATCGTCTTTTAACTGATTTAAATGCATTAAATTCCGTTTATTCTGTGTCCAGGGCCTAAATTCAAGATTATTATCCATAAAATCACATTTCTTTAAAAGTTTAAAATTAATTAACATAACTAAAAAACAAATATTTACGATTTAAAATCTATGTTTTCTACCCCGTTGTAAACTGTAAAACGATCAATTCGTGCAAAACCAATTAATAAAACGTCATTTTCTTTTGCCAAAATTACTCCTTTGTCAGTTGACGGGGATTTCGTAATAATTACCGGAATTTTAGAATTTACTGCTTTTTTAACCATTGCAGTAGGCTGTCTTCCACTTGATGCAAGTACACAATTGTTTAAATCAATATTATTTAAAACGGCATATCCAACTACCTTATCTACTGCATTGTGTCTTCCAATGTCTTCAAAATAAATGATTTTGTTTCCTGAAAAATCAAAGAGTGCTGCCCAGTGAACCCCACCCGTTATCTTCCATGTGTCTGATAATGTGGGCATTGTTTCCATGATTTTTTTAATCGTGCTTAAGTTTAAATTTACATCCTTGTTTTTTGTAAGTTGGTTTTTTGAGTCCGTTGTTTCTACAAATATTTTCTTATTTTCTATCTTAATTTTTGAAAAATTTTCAGGAGCGATATATCCTTCTGAAATTGTATACCCCAATCCCAATTCTTCAATATTTTCAGGAGATACAACCATTGTTTCAATTAATTTTCCATCAAGGTATAATTCATAAAAATCCTCAGTTACTATCGTGTCTTCTTTTTCTAAAAGGCCATTTTCTGCGCTCCAAGAATACGTTTTAACTTTTGTAACCATTTTAGACATTTTCGCACACTCCAAAATCATACCATCAATATTATTATAACTTAAAGGACATAGTTGTTTAAATAACTGTGATACCATGAGCTTTGAAAGATACAAAAGACAAATTTTGATGGACGATTTTGGAGAAAATGGCCAAAAAAAACTATTAGATTCAACTGTAACTGTCGTTGGTGTTGGAGGACTTGGAACCGTAGTTTCGCAATATTTGGCCGCTGCAGGGGTTGGAACATTAAAACTTATTGATTATCAGGAAGTTGAACTTTCAAATTTAAACAGGCAAATACTGCATTTTGAAAAAGATGTTGGAATACAAAAGGTCAATTCTGCTAAAGAAAAGTTAGAAAGCCTTAATTCAGATATAAACATTGAAATCTATCCTGAAAAATTAAAAAAAGACCACATTGAAAATTCAGATGTTATTATTGACTGTCTTGATAATTTTAAAGCGAGATACCTTTTAAACAGCTTTTCGAATAAATACAAAATCCCTCTTGTTCACGGGGCAATTGAAGACTTACGCGGGCAGGTTACAACGATAATTCCTGATGAAACACCATGTATTGAATGTATTTTTAAATTAAAAGATGATGAAGAAAATAAATCATTTCCAGTTATTGGGGTAACTCCCGGAGTAATTGGTTCAATTCAGGCGAGTGAAGCGATAAAATTAATAACTGGAATAGGGGCGCCTTTGAAAAATAAATTGCTTTCGATAAACATGCGAACAAATGATTATTTCACATTTAATATTAAAAAAAATCCTGAATGCAAAATTTGCGGTGGTTTAAATGATTAGAGTTTCAGAAGAAGATTTTAATGTAGATATAGAAACTAAAGCACTTTTTAAAGATCATCCTGAAATAGGCGGTCTTGTAAACTTTGTAGGCGTTGTTAGAAACGTAGGATACGATAAAGGTGTTGAAAAAGAGGCCGAATTTATTGAATTTGAATGCTACGAACAAATGGCTTCAAAAAACCTTGAAGAATTAAAAAATAGAGCGATTGAAAAGTTTAACATTATCGATGCTACCGTAATTCATAGGATTGGAACGTTAAAAGTGGGCGATAACATAGTATTGATCGTTGTTGGTGCAAAACATAGAAAAGAAGCATTTTTAGCTTGTGAATACTTAATTGACAGCTTAAAAGAAGAAGTTCCGATATGGAAAAAAGAATTTTCAAAAGATGGTTCTTACTGGGTAGAACAGCACTAATTTATTTTAAGTTTAAAAAAGGAAAACCATGAAATTTTTTCAAGAAAAAATATCCATTAAAGAGACCAACATTCTTTTAAAAGTTGATAATCCAAAATTTTTCAAAATTGCTAAAAATACAATTATCAACGAAAGATTTAACCTTGAAAATTATATTTTGAGAAATCCTATATTTTTAACGAGTTATTCGCCAGTTGAAGTACTTGATAACGCCCCAAAAATTGTAAAATTAATGGCTGAAGCGGGGTTTAACGCGGATGTTGGGCCAATGGCGGCAGTTGCAGGAACCTTCAGCCAGTTAATTGTTGAAAACTTGATTGAAAATGACTGCAAAAATGCAATTTCTGAAAATGGTGGCGATATCTGCTTAAAATGCGAAATGGATACTACTGTTGGGCTTTATGCGGGAAATTCGTCACTTTCTGGAAGTTTGGGGTTTAAGCTAAAAAAGGAAAAAATAAAAAATGGGTATGGAATCTGTACTTCATCGGGAACAGTTGGACATTCAGTGAGCCTTGGAAATGCTGATTCTGTTACCGTGTTTTCAAAATCTGCAAGCATTGCTGATGCAGCTGCTACGTCAATTGGAAATTTTGCAGTTGGAAACAATGTTGATGCAATAAATAAGTGTCTTGAAAAAGCTGAAAACATCCCTAAAATTGACGGTGTTTTTGTGTGTATGGGGGAACACGCTGGAAAAATTGGAAAAATCCCCCAATTCATAAAGACAGATAAAAAAGAAGGTTTAGGAAATGTTTTTGAAATGTTTTAACATAATGTATAGTGTAATATTTTGGTGTAACTCATGAACTCAAAAGCGATCAAGGGTATCTTTTTAATTTCTGCAATAATTTTTTGCATAATCCTTACAGGATGTAACGAATATACCGATCCCTCAAATGAAACTGTTCAGGCAGCCGTTTTAAACGAAGAATATGAAGAAGAAAATGAAGAAAAATACGGCAATTCAAATGATGAAATATATGATGGATCTGAAGAAGATAGATGATCATTAAATTTAAAATGTAAAAACAAATACTATTTTTAAAATCATTTGGAACCACAAACCACAAAGGTGGTCTTTTGAAGGAAATTGAATTAAATTCTGATTCTTTAGAAATTTACGAAAAATCAGCTTCTGAAAAATTGAATAAAAAAGATTTAGTCGACTTATGGAATTTAGATTTAAAGAATTTGCTCGATATTTCATACAGTTTAAAAAAATTGTTTAATAAAGAAAAAATCGATTTATGCTCGATTATGAATGCAAAATCAGGAGTGTGTTCTGAAAACTGCATATTCTGCTCCCAATCAAAACACAACAGTTCAAAAATAGATACTTATGAATTAAAATCAAAAGAAGAAATTTTAAAAAATGCTAAATCGGTTGAAAAATATTCAAACCGCTTTTCAATCGTTGTTAGTGGAAAATCAGTTACAGATTTAGAATTTGAAAATATTATTGAGTCAATTGAAGAAATTCAAAATAAAACGAAATTGAAGGTCTGTGTTTCATTAGGGCTTTTAAATAAAGATAAATTAAAAGCGTTAAAAGAAAAAAACGTAAGAATCCATAATAACCTTGAAACCTCTGAAAATTACTTTAAAAATATCTGTACGAGTCATGATTATATCGACAAAATAAAAGTAATCCTCGAGGCTAAAAAAATGGGACTTGAAATGTGTAGTGGTGGAATTTTTGGAATGGGTGAATCAGTTGCAGATAGAGTCGACTTACTTTTAGATTTAAAAAAGCTCGATGTTGATAGCGTTGCACTAAATTTATTAAATCCAATTTGTGGCACTAGAATTTACGATAAAATAAATTCAGGCGAGTTTATTGAAATTAATCATACTGATGCACTAAAATCAATCTGCATTGCAAGAATTGCACTTCCTAAAAAAGTAATACGGCTATGCGGTGGAAGAGAACATGTTTTAAAAGATATGCAGAAGTATTCTCTTTATGTACTTGACGGATTAATGATTGGTAATTATTTGACTACAAATGGACAAAATATTCAGTCTGATTTAAAAATGATTGATGAAATGGGTTTTAAGCAATGATAAACATGGAAAAAGGTCTGCTTGAAAAGTATACTTCTTTAAAAGAGTTTCTCAACAATAAAAAAGTAATCGTTGCATATTCCGGAGGTGTTGACAGCACCCTCGTTTCAAAAATTGCAAGCGATAATACAAAAACACTTGCAGTAACGATTGACAATGGATTTTTTTCTGAAAATATAATAAAAAAAGCGGAAAACCGTGCTAAAAAATACAATATACCTCAAAAAACCATAAAAATAGATTATTTAGATGAGATTACTTCAAAAGACTTGAAAAATCGATGTTATAACTGTAAAAAAAGAATTGCAGAAGAACTTAGAAAAATAAAAAATGAATTCAATTATGATATTATCGTTGATGGAACAATTTACAACGATACTTTTGAAGACCGGCCTGGAATAAAAGCTTTTCACGAAGAAAATATAATTTCCCCCCTATCGGATTTAAAATTCAGTAAAAGCGATATTTTTGAATTATCAAACTATTTAAAAATTGATATTCCAAAAAAAGACACCTGTATGGCCACCCGTATTTTATCACCCCCGATTTCAGAAGAAAATATGAATAAATCGAATTTAGCAGAAGAGTTTATAAAATCAAACTTCCATATTGAAAGTTATTTAAGGGTTCGATACCTTGAAAATATTGCAATTATTGAGATAACAAAAGAAGAATCAGCAAAAATAATAGATAATGATTCAATAGAACGAATAGACACAGAACTTAAAAAAATAGGGTTTGAAAAGGTTGTACTTGACCTTAAGTTTAAATAATCAAATTACGCGAGAACTGGTGATTTTATGGATATAAATACTGACAAATACAAAAATATTACGAGAAATCTTGAAAGAGAAATGATTAATTTAAATCCGATACAGAGGGGAGGAATAATTCCAACTGAAGCTAAAAAAATAATATACGAATACTGGGATGGATACAGTGTCTGCGATTACTGTTCTGGAAGACTTGACCAGATAGAAACTCCCCCGATAAACGAATTTTTAGAAGATATGTCTAAATTTTTAGGAATGGACATAACTAGACCTACACACGGTGCAAGAGAGAGTAAATACGCGGTTATGAATTCCATCTGTAAAGAAGGAGATTACGTAGTTTTAGATGGAAACGCGCACTATACTTCATATGTAGCACTTGAAAGGGCGAAATTAAACTACGAAAAAACTGAAATTGAGGAATATCCGACATTTAGAGTAATTCCTGAAAGCTACGCTGAAAAAATTGATTTGCTCGAAGATTCTAAAAAAAATATCGGATTAATCCTTTTAACTCACGTTGATGGAAACTACGGAAACGTTGCAGATGTTGAAAAGGTCGGAAAAATTGCAAAATCTAAAGGATACCCATTTTTATTAAATTGTGCATATTCTGCTGGAAGAATGCCGATTGATGGGAAAAAATTAAATGTTGACTTTATTGCAGCGTCAGGTCATAAAAGTATGGCTGCTTCAGGCCCTTGCGGCCTTCTTTCAATAAATAAAAAATACGAAGATGAAGTGCTTGAAACTTCAAAAGTAAATGTCGTAAAAGAACTCCAGATGCTTGGATGCACAAGCAGAGGAATTCCAATTTTGAGTTTGATGGCAAGCTTTGAACACCTGATTGAAAGGGTTAAAAAGTGGGATTTAGAAGTTGAAAAAACAAGAAAAGTTGTCAATGAACTTGAACCACTCGGATTTAACCAGATTGGAGAAAAACCAAGAAACCACGATATTATACGATTTGAAACTCCGATTTTAGATAAAATTGCGGAGAAAGATAAAAGAAGAGGCTTTTTCTTTTATGAAGAACTTAAAAAAAGAGGAATTGGTGGAATCAGAAGAGGGGTTACAAAAGAATTCAAGATGAGTGTTTATGGATTAACAAATGTTCAAGTTGATTATGTAATAAATAGTATGAAATCCATCATAAACGAGTTAAGGTGAATTAATGAGTTCTAAATATATACTTCCAGTAATTATGCTATTAATTCTTGCGGTTGCAGCATATTTCTCTTTTGGACCAGATACTCCCGAAAAGTATGTATATTTGGGGGTAACATTTAATCAAGGCGGTGTAGGGTATCAAGGTTATACTGTTGAAGGACAGAATATAATTTTTGAATACTCAAGAGAAGGAGAATCTTTTTCACAAGCGCTAAATCTAAAAATTGCACAGACTGATGAACAGTATAAAAATATAGAACATGTATACGTAAAAATCGATACTAATGGAGACATACAGTACTACGAAGCCGAAATATTCGATGAAACTGAAGGAATGGTAAAATACTACGTAAAAGAAGAATAAAATAAAAAAATTTAAATTGAAAGCATTCTCTCGATTGCTTTTCTTGCATCTTCAATTATTTTTTCGTCAAGTTTTACTTCATAGTTTTCATCCATAAGACATTTTTCTATTTTTTCTAAAGTTATGTTCTTCATGGAAGTGCATAAAGCATCTTTTCTTAAGGGGATCAACTTCTTTGATTTTCCCGCCTTTTTAAGATCTATTTTAAGTCTTGATATCATATCACATTCTGTTCCAATAATAAATTCATCACATTTTGAATTTAAAACGTGTTTTACCATCCCACCAGTACTCATTACATGATCTGCAATTTCCTGCAATTCAGGGTTACTTTCAGGGTGGATTAAAAGCTCTGCATTAGGATAATTTTCTTTTACTGCTTTTGCATCATCTAATGTAAACATTTTATGAACATAGCAGTGTCCCCCCTTTGGCATTGGAATAATTTTTTTATCTGACCTTCTTGATACAAAATACCCTAAATTATTGTCTGGACCAAATAATATCTCGTCTTCTTCGAAAGAATTTACCACCAAATCTGCATTTGCAGAAGTACATGTTGCATCAGCCAGCGCCTTTGCAGATGCAAGCGTATTTACATAAATGATAACTTTTGCATAGGGGTGTTTTTTCTTTGCATCGAGTATAACTTCGGGTGGAAGCTGGTGTGCCATTGGGCAGTCTGTTTCAATAATTTCTGGAATCAGCACCTTTTTTCCGCTGTTTAGTACCTTTGCGGTTTCTGCCATGAAATCCACGCCACAAAATACAATTATATCTGCATCCGTATCTCTTGCAGCAATGCATAGTTCCAGTGAATCTCCAATGATATCAGAAATTTTCTGTATTTCTTCAGGCTGGTAGTTGTGAGCCAAGATTACTGCGTTTTTTTCGTTTTTCAGTTTATTTATTCTCTCAATTATATCCATAAAAACACCAAATGTAAATTCGTGATTCTAAATTGATTTTTTACTTTTTTATTACATTTTAGTTTATCAATTCTTTTTTAATTTTTAAAGATTCTATAACGATGCGTTTTGCCATCTCGTCTAAAGTGTATGGTGTTATTGGTTCCATATCTTTTATAAATTTACCCGTACCAATTACCAAATGTCCTTTTGTTTCCATTTTTAAAAATTCCACAGGCCCTTTTTCAGACACTGCATCACCAATTTTAATTATTGGATTGAATCCAAATACCCCGTTAGTTCCAATTGCAACTTTTCCAGTGTTTTTACAGTATTCTACAATTTTTTTTCTAATTGGGAGAGTATCCCCCCCTGCAAAAACAATTAAAACTACATTTCCAGTAATTTTTTCGATATTTTCTTCAGTTATATCTTCAAAAAATGCTTCGATTCTTTCTGGGAAAAATTCTTTTAAAAAATTTACCTTATATTCTCCAAGTTTTGCACCGTGTTTTCTGTGCACTACATCATTTTGATCAATTCGTGCCGCATCAAAAATCTGGAGCTTTTCAAATCCGCCCCTGTGAACTTCCAGTAAATCCATTGCAATTCTGATTCCAAGTCTTCCGCAACCAATAATAGAAACGGTTCCTTTCGGTTTTAAATTATCTTCCAGTGCTTTGATATCCATAAAAATCACGCATATAATATATTTATTTGAAATTGACATTTTTCAATTAAATTTTTGAATTTACATATATAATTATCCTTTATTAATATAAAGATAACGTTAGCAAACCTAACATAACTATATATAGATTACCATTTGACTTTAGAAGAATCATATATATAGAAACGAGGCGTATGTTGTATATGACTCACATGGGATGAAAATATGCCAGAACATATACTATCAGGGATCAAAGCAGTAGTCGCAATAAATATGCGAAAAGAAGGGAAACTTCAAAGAGAGATAGCAGAGTTTCTAGAAATGGATCGTTCAATCATCTCCCACTACCTACACGGCAGATATCCATCAGATAAGGTCATGAGAGTCTCTGAAGAGATTATAAATTTACCCCGAGAATACGGTATTCCATTAATTACTTCGCTTGGCGACAACAAGCAGATTACTAAAAAGTTAATAGAACGGATTTACAAAATAAAAATAAGTATTGACATGGAAAAGTGTATCGCGTGTGGCAAATGCCTTGAATGCGAATACGGGGCAATTTCAGTATATTCCGAAGATATCGGCATATCAATAGACAGAGAAAAATGCATTCTTTGTTGTAAATGCGTTTCCGAATGTCCTGTTGGTGCTTTAAAAATAGTCAGATAATCGAAATTAGGGAGGAAATACAATGAAAAACTTCAAAAAAGACGACAATGATGGCGTCATTGAAATTTCAAGAAGCGGCGTTGAAAAGAGAGTCTTGAAATGGGACGACTGCACCTGTGTTGGTTGCGGTATTTGTAGCGAAATCTGTCCTACAAGCGCTATAGAAATGGGGCCATTAGGTGCTATTTTTAAAGGAGAACTTGATGCTCCAAAATTGGATATCTCAGAAAAATGTGTTTTATGTGGTATGTGTGCATGTGCATGTCCCTTTGATGCAGTTAAATTAAGCATTAACGACAAACCAATCACTGAAATGTCACAATACCCTAAAATCAAAAGAGGAATTGAATTAAATCAATCCAAATGTGTTTTATGTGAACAGTGTGAATTAGTATGCCCTCAGTGCGCTATTGACGTTGAAAGAGAACTTCCTGAAAGAAAATCTCTAGTATTGGGAGAAATTACAATTAAAAAAGATGCTTGTGTTTTGTGTGGAATCTGTGCTGAATACTGTCCTGCTGATGCAATTGAATTGATTCCAAATGAAATGAACGCTTTAAGTTTAAACCCAATTGCAGATATTAAGGTGGATTTAGATGCTTGTGTATACTGTAAAGTGTGTGAAAAAGCATGCCCTCACAATGCAATTGAAGCAATTTGCTACAAATGTCCACTTGCAAGCAGAATTAAAGAGCCTGAACTTTACAAAGAAATCAAAGGACAAACAAACATTGACAAAGACCTCTGTGTATCCTGTGGATGGTGTGCAAACATCTGTCCTGCTGATGCAATAACAGTTGAAAAACCATTCGAAGGAGAATTAATCATTGACGAACCTGCATGTAACGCATGTGGTGCATGTATTTCAGTTTGTCCATGTAACGCACTTGTATTCCCTCAACCTGAAAAACAGGGAGACAAAGTACCTAATGTTGTCGTTAACCAGGATGTATGTATCCTCTGTGGTGCATGTACACACTCATGCCCTGTTGATGCATTGACCGTTAAGAGAACAAAAATAAATATGACCGAAGCAAATGCACCTGCATGGAAAAAAGCTTTCTCAAAATTAATGAAATAATTTGAATATTATAGGTGATTTAATGTACAAACTTGAAGTATATCCTGATAAATGTCACGGATGCGGAAACTGTGTTGTTGCATGCCCAGTAAATGCACAAGACCCTGATGTATACGGTGGCAAAGGACCGAGCAGTGATGAAAAATTAATTATGAGAATAGAAAATGGTGTTGTATCCGTCGTAAATGGGGACTTATGCGGTGGATGCGGTGCATGTATTGAGGCATGCCCTGTTGATGCCATTAAATTAGTTATTGTAAAATAACTAAAATTCTAAGCATATCTTATCTATTGTTGGGTGATATTATGAAATTTATGCTAAATACGGGACGAACCATCTGGCAAGGCGAAGCCATTGAAGCTGGAAAGAACCTTGAAATGTACAGGAAAGCTGCAGGAGTCTGCTACATGAATCCAGAAGACATGGATGCATTGGGAGTTAAAGATGGCGATGCAATAAAAGTAACTTCAGAATACGGTGACGTTGCAGTAAATGCAATTACAACAGACCAGCCAGCTCCAATTGGTATGATATTCATCCCAATGGGACCTTGGGCAAATAGGGTTGTTTTACCAGATACTGAAAGTACAGCAATGCCCTCTTTTAAAGGACCTCTTGAAGTAAACGTCGAAAAAACTGACGAAGAAGTACTGTTAATGTCTGATCTAATGAGAAAAGCATACATTGAATAATTGGAATATCGGGTGATCTCATGGAATATATCATAAGAAATGGTACCGTCTACGACCCTAAAAACAAGGTCAACGGAGAAAAGATGGATATCTGCGTAAAAGACGGAAAAATCGTAGAATCTGTATCAAAAAATGCTTTAGAAATTGATGCAAATAAAAAAGTAGTAATGGCAGGTGGTGTTGATTCACACAGCCACATTGCTGGTGCTAAAGTAAATACTGGAAGGACACTAAGACCTGAAGACAGTAAAAAAGATCTATTTTCAAAAGAAGGATTGAGACAAGGTTCTGGATTTTCAATACCTTCGACATTTAAAACAGGTTACCAATACTCCGGTATGGGTTACACAACAGTTATCGAAGCAGCTATGCCGCCGCTTGTTGCAAGACACACACACGAAGAATTTATGGATTTACCACAAATCGACAAAGCTGCAATGCCATTATTTGGTAACAGCTGGATGGTACTCGAATACTTGAAAAATGGCGATTTGAGTATGTGCGCTGCATACGTTGCATGGCTTTTAAGAGTAACAAAAGGATATGCAATAAAAATCGTAAACCCTGGTGGAACCGAAGCTTGGGGTTGGGGTAAAAACGTACACGGTTTAGATGATGAAGTTCCATACTTTGGAATTACACCAAGAGAAATCGTAACCGGACTTGCAAAAGTAAACGAAATGCTCGGATTACCCCATTCCGTTCACGTACACCCAAATAACCTCGGTCACCCCGGAAACTGGGAAACTACCATTGACACAATGGATTGTGTAAAAGATATCAAAGCTAAACCAAAATTCGGTGAAAGGGATACTGTTTACTATAACACCCACTTACAATTCCACTCATACGGTGGAACTTCATGGAAAGACTGTGTAAGTAAAGGTGTAGAAACTGCAGATTATGTGAACAAACACAAACACGTAATGATCGATGTTGGTCAGGTTACACTTGATGAAACCACCACAATGACTGCGGATGGACCAATGGAATACGATCTCCACATGACAAACGGCCTTAAATGGGCAAACTGTGATGTTGAGCTTGAAACCGGTTCAGGTGTTGTTCCATTTATCTACTCACCGAAAGGACCAGTTTACGCCCTCCAGTGGGCTATTGGTTTGGATATTTTCCTCTACACAAATCCTGAAAAATTAATTTTAACAACAGACCACCCTAATGCAGGACCATTCGTAAGATACCCAAGAGTTATCGCTTGGTTACTTAGCAAAGAATACAGAGATGACTGGATTCAGAACCGAGTTCATGCATGGGCTGCACAAAAAAGCCACATAACTGAAACCGACAGAGAATACTCAATGTATGAAATTGCACAGATTACAAGAGCAAATTCATCAAAAGTACTCGGTTTAAGTGGCGACAGAGGCCATTTAGGTGTTGGTGCTAAAGCAGACGTTTCAATATACGACATTAGCCCTGAAGAAAAATCAGGTAAAAAGATAGAAAAAGCATTCCTTGAAGCAGCCTATGTGTTAAAAAACGGCGATATAGTTGTAAAAAACGGAAATGTTGTAAAAGAAGTTTATGGGGATACAATCTTTGTAAACGCAGAGGTAAACGAGACTTTAGAAGCAGAACTCTTAAAAGACCTCAACATGAAGTTTAGAAAACTCTATTCCGTGAACATGGAAAATTACCCGGTTCAAGATGCTTATGCAAACAGCTGGATGCCTATAAACATTGATGCTACTGAAATACAATAAGGAATCTTATTCAATCTTTTTATGGTGAAATTATGAATGAATTAATTCTTAATTTGAAGGGCGATGTATCAGTCCCTATTGAAGTAGATAAAATACTTCCAGAAAAAATTCAAGAAATGAGTTTAGAAGAAATCTCAAAAATTGAATTAATACAGGGAAATAAAACTGCTAAAATGAGTGAAATCTTTGATATTGAACTCAAAGAAAGTACTGTTGCAAAAGTAATCATTAACAATTGCTCCAAAAAAGTTAAAAGAATCGGCGAAAAAATGACTTCTGGCGAAATCGTTGTAAATGGAGATGCTGGAATGTACGTTGGAGTCGAAATGAAAGGCGGAAAAATTACCGTAAATGGGGATGCTGAAAGCTGGGTTGGCCAAAACCTCAAAGGTGGAGAAATTACCATTAACGGAAACGCTGAAAACTACGTAGGTTCTGCATACCGGGGCGACTGGAGAGGAATGAGTGGTGGAACAATTACCATCACAGGTAACGCCGGATCCGAACTTGGAGAATACCTAAAAGGCGGAACGATTGTTATTAAAGGAAATACAAAAATCATGCCTGGAGTTCACCAAAACGGCGGTATGATAATTATTGAAGGAGATATTGAAGGAAGAGCTGGCGGGGAAATGATGAAAGGTGCTATCGTAGTTTACGGTAAAATCTTAGAAGCGCTCCCTTCATTCAAATTCGAAGGAATAGTTGAAGACCCACTCGTTAAATTATCTAAAAAAGATGCCGGAACCCAGTTAAAAGGAACATTTATAAAATTCACCGGAGACTACGTAAACAACAAACCTAAAGGGGAACTTTACGCGGCTATCGATAACAATAAAAACTTACTCTAATACTTTTTTAAATTTTTAAAATTAATACTATTTTGAATTATTTTTTATACCTCTATTTGTATAGTATCAATTATAATCTAAGGAGGATTACTATGATTTTAGAATTAAACGGAATTTATGCAGGACTTCGATTTTCATCAGCACATATCGTATTTGGACATGACAGCTGCGGAGTAATTCACGGTCATTCTTACTACGTGGACGTAAAACTTTCGGGAGAGCCGTCCGGTGAATTTGGGTTTGTCTGCGATTTTAAAATATTAAAGCAGATTGTAAAGGAACTCTGTGGTGAACTTGACCATAAACTGCTTGTTCCAAGAGACCATGAAAACATGGAATACTCAATGGAAGGCGATTCAATTTATTTAGAATACGTTGAAAAAAGTGGAAATGTAAAAAAATACATGTTTCCAGTGGAAGACATTAATTTACTCCCATTAAAATCAACTACCGCAGAAGATCTATCCATTTACTTTGCGAAATTTATTGAAGATAAGCTTCGAAAAATGGATCTTGAAAAGTCAGTCGAATGGATTGAAACCACAGTAAATGAAGGAATTGGTCAAGGTGCAAGATACATCTTAAACTTGAAATAATAGTGCAAAAGGCGTGAAATCAAATAAAAATTTATATAAATCAGAATTTGCACACTTTTACCATGATTATTTTCTAAACCTGGTGATAACATGAACCTGGAGCTTTCAGTAACTGAAGCCATGAGTACGCCGGTAGCCACAGTAACATTGGATACCACCGCTTACGATGTGGCAAATATCCTTAAAGACAAAGGAATTGGTTGTTTAGTAGTATTAAACGATGCTGGAAAACCAGTTAGTATCATAACGGAACGGGATTTAGCACTAGGAGTTGCTTCAAGAAACCTAAAATCAAAAGAAGTAATTGTGGAAGAAATTGCTTCTCCAAAATTAATAGCCATTGCTCCAAAATCTACAATAATGGATGCGGCTAGGAAAATGGATTTGGAAAATGTAAAAAGACTCCCCGTAATTGATGGTGATGAATTACTTGGAATAGTTACGGTAAGTGATATTACAAAACTATCCCCTGAGCTCTTCAATATAATGGTTGAAACAAATGAAATTCATAATTCAGAATATCCATACTCTGGAACTGAGGAAATCGAAGGAATTTGTGAAATTTGCGGAAGTACAGACAGTGTAAACTACATCAACGGAAGATATATCTGTAAAAACTGTACTGAAGATTCTGAAGGCGAAGATGAGTAATTATCTAAAAAAAGAGGGATATTTTGAAAATAAAAACCATTGTCGGCGAAAAAAAAGTCGAAAAAGTATACCCTACTACTAAAATTATCGAAGCCCTTGACATGATGGATAAAAAAAACATCAGAAGGATATCTGTCGTTGATCCTGGAACTGGAAGAGTAGAAGGAATCCTCACAAATATGGACATTGTAGATCTGTTAGGTGGAGGTTCCAAATATAACCTTGTAAAGTTCAAACACAACCACAACATGCTTTCTGCCATCAATGAGCCAGTAAAAGAGATAATGACCGACAATGTGGTATTAATAAAGGAAAATGCAGAATTAGACGAAGTAATCAATTTATTTGTTGAGGAAAAAATTGGTGGAATGCCTGTAATCGATAAATCAGGCGTTTTGATTACGACGATCAATGAACGAGATGTTATAAAATACTTAAAAGACCAGGTTGACGAAAAACTTCTTGTAAAAGACTGCATGACTGAAAATGTAGTTTTCGCAACACCGGGGGAACGATTAAAGGATGTTGCAAGAACAATGCTTAGAAATGGATTTAGAAGGCTTCCTGTAGTTTCCGAAGAAAAATTAGTCGGAATTATTACTTCAACTGACTTTGTAAAATTATTTGGAAGCGACTGGGCATTTAACCATATGAAAACTGGAAATATCCGAGAAATTACAAATGTAAGAATGCAAGACATTATGAAAACAGATATCGTTTCCGTAACGTCTGATATCAAGTTAATTAATGCAGTTGCTAAAATGAACGAGTTAAATATCGGTGTAATTCCAGTAGTTGATGGAGAAAAACTTATCGGACTGCTCACTGAAAAGGATATTGTAAAATGCATTTACAAAAAATAAAATAAATTACAACTTTTTTTAGATTTTTTATTAAAATTAGCATTTATTTTTTATAGTGAAATTTACTATTATTTTTCAAATTTGATTAGTATATTACCGGTGATGACTTTTGAAAATTAAACCAGAATGTGCACTTTGTATTACACGACAGGTTGTAGATGTTGCAAAGGAATTAACAGATAACAAATCCGAACAGTTTAAAATCATAGCTTGGGGACTTGAAAAAATATCCGAAATGTATGGGGAATCTTCCGTTCCTTCATTTATGGGTACTGAACTCCACAGGCATTTGAAAGAAAAAACCCAAAATAGCGACCCTTACAAAAATTTAAAAGATGTTGCAAACGAATTTGCCCTCAAATATCTAAATGATGTTGAACATTTACTTGAAAGTGATGATGAACTCGAAAGATTGCAGAAAAAAGTAAAATTGGCAATTGCAGGAAATGTAATTGATTTTGGCCCATTTAGTACTGATGTCAATATCGAAAATATGGTAAAAACGACACTTGATGGAAAATTAGATCTTGATTTTAGTGAAGAATTATTAAATGAACTTAAAAGTTCAAAAAAAGTATTTTACACCTGTGACAATGCAGGCGAAGTTGTTTTTGACCTTCCATTAATAAAAGAACTTAAAAATTACGTTGAAGTTGTTGTATCCGTTAAAGGAAGTCCAATATTAAACGATGCTACATTAGAAGACGTTAAAACCGCAGGAATCGATAAAGTAACAAAAGTAATTACAAGTGGAACTGATACAATTGGAATCAGGTTTGAAGAATCCTCAGAAGAATTCCTAAGTGAATTAAATAGTTCTGATTTCATTATTGCGAAAGGAATGGGCAATTATGAGAGTTTAACTGAATATGAAGAAAAACAGGGAAAATCCGAAAAAATACCTGTTTACTATATATTAAAAGCGAAATGTGAGCCTGTTGCTGAACACGTTGGAGTACATGAAGGCGATAACGTTCTTTTAAGGAAAGAAATAAGTAAAGTTTAAAATTAATAAACGAAAGAGTACATAAAGAAAAACATTTATTCATTATTTTTTTAGGTGGTATTTTTGGTAACATACAAAGACGCTGGTGTGGATATTTATAAAGAAGACAAAGTAATAAGGGCACTTGCATCCCAGATAAAATTTGAAAGAACTGATGCAATAAAACCTGCTGATTTAAAAGGACACTATGCAGGAGCTATTGAATTTGGAGATTATTATTTGGTGCTCTGCACTGATGGTGTTGGAAGTAAAATGGTCGTTGCAGAAATGGCGAACAAGTTCGACACCGTTCCAATAGATATGATTGCAATGAATGTAAACGATGCAATATGTATCGGAGCTGAACCTGTTGCACTTGTTGACTACATGGCAGTTGAGGATATCACAGAAGATATAGCATCCCAAATTGGAAAAGGATTGAATGACGGGATAAAAGAATCAAACATCAATTTAATCGGTGGAGAAACTGCGTCACTTCCAAACATGATCAAAGGAGTAGATTTAGCAGGAACCGTTCTTGCAGTTGTTAAAAAAGATGAAATCGTTTCAGGAAAAGAAGTAAAACCTGGAAATGTTATTGTCGGTTTAAGAAGTAGTGGAATTCACAGTAACGGACTATCACTTGCAAGGAAAGTATTTTTCGAAATTTCAAACCTTGATGTTAAAAGCAAATTATCACACGGAAAAACGGTTGCTGAAGAACTTTTAACACCTACAAAAATTTACGTAAAACCAGTTTTAGAAATGATTAAACAGGTGAATGTAAAAGGACTCGCGCACATTACTGGCGGTGGCTTTAGAAAATTAAAAAGATTAAACAAGGATGTATGCTACAAAATCGATGAATTACCTGAAATTCTTCCAATATTTAAAGAAATACAGAATTTAGGAAATGTAGCAGACCAAGAAATGTTTAAAACATTTAACATGGGTATTGGATTTTGTGTAATTGTTGAAAAAGACGATGCAGAAAAAATAATTGAAATATCAAACCACCACAACATCGCTGCATTTGTAATTGGAAAAATCGAAGAAAGCGTTGAAGTAAATGGTGAAACTAAACGGGAAACAGTTTTAGTTGAATATAACAACAAAAAAATGATAATGGAATGATTTAAAGAATAATTTTTTAAATTAAGAACACGGGTGAATACTGTGCCTACAATTAATGTAAATAAAGTAGATTTAGAGAGATTAAGCAATATTTCCCTTTCGGATAAGATGATTGAAGATAGATTTCCGATGATGGGGGTAGAAGTTGAAGAAATATTTGAAGAAGTCGATAAAAGCGGAAAAAAACAGAAAATGGTACAGTTTTCGATAAATCCGGATAGACCTGATTATTTAAGTGTCGAAGGTCTTGCACGAGGGTTCAGAGGATTTATGGGGATTACTACGGGAATTCAAGAATTCGAAGTACTCCCTTCTGACATTAAAGTAACTGTTGAAGAAAATAAAACAAGACCTTATGTTGCATTTGCACTCGTTAAAAATGTATTAATGGATGAACTTGTCCTTGAAAGCATGATAAACCTTCAGGAAAAGTTACACTGGGCAATTGGAAGGGATAGAAAAAAACTTGCAATTGGAATTCACGACTTCGATAAAGTAAAAGCTCCATTTACATACAAAGAAATTAAAGGAGACGAAATTAAATTTGTTCCTTTGGGTTATGAAGACGAAGAAATGACCCCTAGAGAAATTATTGAAAAACACGAAAAAGGAATAAAATACGCACACTTAATTCAAGACGATAGATTTCCAATCATTGTCGATGTAAATGGAGAAGTTCTCTCACTTCCACCAATAATCAACGGAACACTAACAAAAGTAACCCCTACATCCAAAAACTTACTTATAGATATTACTGGAACTGAAAAAGAGGCTGTTGAAGAAACGCTAAATATTATAGTATGTGCACTTGCAGAAAGGCGAGGAACAATTGTTTCAGTAAACGTTAACGGAAAAAAATATCCCGATTTAACATTAAAATCAAGAATAATTTCTATAGAATCAATCAATAAAAAATTGGGTCTTGAATTAAATCCTGGAGAAATTATTCAGGCTGTTAAAAAATCTGGTATGGATGCACTCTACGAAGATGGAAATCTGATTGTAAAAATTCCTGCATACAGAAACGACATTCTTCATAATGTTGATTTAAAAGAAGAAATTGCTATAAACTACGGGTATGAAAAATTCGAAGGAAAATTGCCTTCAGTTGCAACTACCGGCTCAAAAGACCCTGTTGAAAAAAAATGTAACGCAATGTCTGATTTAATGATTGGACTTGGATTCTACGAAGTTATGAATCTTACACTTTCAAATCAAGATACGTTGTTTGAAAAAATGAATTTAAAAGTAGAAGAAAAAGACTACATCGAAGTTTTAAAACCTGCTTCAATCGAACATAGGGTTCTTAGAACTTCGATTCTTCCGCTTCTTTTAGAAACGCTATATATCAACAAACATCATTCCCTCCCTCAAAAGATATTTGAAATTGGGGACTGTGTAATTATCGATGAAAATGATACTGAAACTGATACCAAGTGCAAAAATATCAAGAAAATTGCGGGTGCGATAACACATCCTTTAACGAACTTTAACGAAATAAAAAGTTCAACTGAAGCACTTCTTAGAGAGTTTTTTGAAGATTTTGAATTTGAAAACTATGAACACCCGGCATTCATACCTGGAAGATGCGCAAAAATAATAAAAGATGGAAAAGAAGTAGGATTCTTTGGGGAAATTCATCCTGAAGTGATTTTAAACTTCGAACTCGAACATCCGATAGTTGGGTTCGAAATAACTATTGAATAATTATTTTAACTTTTTTAAATATAGTTTTATTATTGTTTTTTTAAGTTTTAGAGGGATAATAGTGCAACTCTTTATTTTAGATTCCGATCCAGCAAAAGCTGCAAAAATGCACTGTGATAAACACGTTGTAAAGATGCCCCTTGAAGCTGCACAGATTTTATCAACAGTTCACCATATTCATGCTTCAATTTACAAAGAAAAATGCTATAAAAAAACGCATGAAAAACATCCCTGTGTCATATGGGCTTCGAAAACTAGAAAAAACTATGAATGGACACTTAATCTTTTAAAAGCACTTTTAGCAGAATACACTTATAGATACGGAAAAATACATAAATCTTCTGAAATTTTAAATTATTTGGAATATAATCCAGTAAAATCGGATTTAAACGAATTAACACCTTTTGCTCAGGCAATACCAACCGAGTATATTTCAAATGATGCGGTATCAGCATATCGGAAATATTATATCGCAGAAAAATCAAGATTTTGTAAATGGACAAAAAGAAAAGCGCCTGATTGGTATTTAAAAGGATTAAAAAAAGATAACAAAACTTAACTATAACTTTAAACCGCATTTTAAATTATTTGGACATTTGTGGCTTTTTTCAATTTCAGAAGTTTTGAGTTTTGAACCGCATTTTGGGCAGAAGTAATTTTTATCACCATTGATAATTTTTACAACAGGATACTCCCCAACATTTAAGCCGGGTTTTGAATTATTATGGTGTAACAATGCATATAATATATTTTCAACTTCTTTTTTATCAATTACAGGATTTTCGTATTGTTTTATTTGTCTAATAAGTTTTGGACTGTTTATAACACTATCGAACTCCACCTCTATTTTTGAAGTGGCATTGAAGACAGTTATGGGAATTATTTCAATATTTAATGAAAACATTTCTTTTAACATTTTTATTGATTTATCATTTTTCAAAAGAGGATTTTCAATTAAATTTTCGCGACCATTTGTTTTTTGAATCCATTTGCCATCCTTAGACTTTGCAATGATTCCAGATATATTTTTTGAGTTTATAACAAAAATTCCATATCTTGAAATTATAAGGTAATCAATGACAGCTGAATCGCCATTGCACTCTAAATTATAGTTTTTTAAAATAGAATACTCGTTTTTATCGAGATTTCTTAAGAATAAATTTATTGGAAAATCTTCTAATCTTCCAGTTATTGGCGATAAACTATGTTGTGAAATTGAAGTTATAAATCCCATAATCCCCCTCATAATTAATTTATAATTATTTATAGCCAATTGGCTACTTCTTTTGCCCAGTATGTTATTATAAAGTCAGCACCTGCGCGTTTTATGCCCAACAGAGTTTCAAATATTGCCCTTTCCCGATCAATCCATCCATTTTGGGCTGCTGCTTCAATCATTGAATATTCCCCACTCACACAGTAGCCCCCTACAGGAATATTGGATGCTTCTTTTGCCATTTTTACAATATCCAGATACGGAAGGGCCGGTTTTACTAAAATCAAATCTGCACCTTCTTGAATATCGAGTTCTATCTCTTTTAAAGCCTCTTTTGAGTTTCCAATATCCATTTGGTAAGATTTTCTATCTCCAAATTGGGGCGTACTTTCTGCAGCATCTCTGAAAGGCCCGTAAAATGCCGAAGCATATTTTGCAGCATAGCTCATTATCGAAACGTTTTTAAATCCATTTTCATCCAAAACATTTCTAATTTTTAAAACTCTTCCATCCATCATGTCAGAAGGTGCTACAATATCTACTCCTGCTTTCGCATAGGATAAAGCAATATTTCCAAGGATTTCGAGAGTTTCGTCATTTAATATTTCTTCCCCATTTATTATGCCGCAGTGTCCGTGGCTAGTATACTCACACATACAGACATCTGCAATTACTAAAAGGTCATCTCCCAAGTTAGCCTTCACTTTTGAAATAACCTTTTGAACTCCACCATTTTCATTTATCGCAGAAGTTGCAAATTCATCCTTTTCAGTTGGAATTCCAAATAGGATTACTGCAGGAACCCCCGATTTTGAAATTTCAACACATTCATTAACTGCGGAGTCTATCCCATATCTGAACTGGCCAGGCATTGATAAAATCGGTGTTTTTTCGTCGTTCTTTAAATTTTCATCTATGAATATTGGCATTACTAAATCATTTTTTGTTAAAACTGTTTCTCTTACTAAATCTCTGATTTTCTGATTTGTTCTGAGTCTTCTTGGCCTAATCAACATTTAATCGCCCGACAATCTATTAATCGTTAAAGTTAGGTATAATATATCGTAATCAAAAAATATGGTTTAAAGGATTATAATAGTTTTTGTTTTCAAATTCAATAAAAAAGTTTAAAAAAGGCTAAGATGCCGATAATCGTACTTAAAATTTATCGAGTGTATCTTCTGCAGCGAAAACTATCGGGTCAATTACCATTGAAACTGGTGGTGCATAACAGAATTCTTGATTTGCTAATTCTTCAACAGTCATTCCATTTGAAATTGCAACTGACATTGCGTCTACCCTTTCTGCTACTCGTTCTTCTGAAATAATCTGACAACCGATTACTCTATTCGTATTTTTGTCTGCAACCATTTTTATGTAAATTGCTTTTCCGCCAGGGTAATATCTTGCTCTTGTGAGTGCTTTTGAGTATCCTAAAACAACTTCAATTCCATTCATTTTTGCAGCGGTTTCTGTCATTCCTGTTCCACCGATTTCTAGACTTCCAATTTTTGAAACCATGCTGTTTAATACAGGTTTAATTTCCGCTTCAAGTCCTGCAATACGTTTAGCTGCTACTTTTCCCTGCCTTACTGCAGTTGTTCCAAATGGTGAAAGCGTGTTTTGCATGGTTATTGCATCGATTACTTCAACACAGTCCCCAACTGCATAAATATTTTCAATTGATGTCTGCATTTTTTCATTTGTAAGAACTGCCCATCTTCCAATTTCACAGCCTGCTTTTTTAGCAAGTTCTATGTTTGACCTAACCCCTGTTGACATGATAACCATTTCTGCAGGAATTGTTTCTTCACCAACTAAAACTGCTTCAACCTTGTCGTTTCCGATGATTTTTCCAACTGGTTTTTCAAGGATAATTTTAATTCCCTGCTCTTCCAAATATTTCTGGACAGTTTCTGCCATATCGGGATCTAATGCTCTTGGGAATACCTGTGGAACCATTTCAACAACAGTTACATCAAGTCCAAGTTCTTTCAATCCAAATGCAATTTCAATACCAATAGCTCCAGCACCTGCAACTACTGCATTTTTAGTGTCTTTTGCCCATTCTGTTATTTTTTGACCATCGTCAATAGTTCTTACCTTAAATACCCCATCTAAATTTACCCCTTCAATTGGAGGTACAAATGGAGTTCCACCTGTTGCCAAAACTAAATTATCGTATTTAATTTCTGTTTCGGTTCCATCTTTTTTGTAAATTACTTTATTTTCATTTGAAACTACATCTAAAACTTCAGCTTCGATAATTACATCGATTCCTTTTGTTTTATAGTCTTCAGGTGTGTGCATGATTATACTTTCAAAATCTGCAATTTCTTTACCAATTACGTAAGGTATGGCACACGGGGAGTATGCAATGTAATTATCTGAAGTAATTACTGTTACTTTTGCATTTTTATCGTGTTTTTTTATGTTTGATGCGGTTGTAAGTCCTCCTGCACCGCTTCCGACTATTACTACGTCCATATTTTCACCAAAATTAACTAAAATGTTTGCGTAAATTACGAATAATTCTTAGAATATAGGAGCTTTTTTCAAATATATAAATTTAATTGATAATAACAAAAATCTAACCTAATAGAGCCCTAAAAAAGCATTTTTTTCATTTTAAACTGCGTATTGTCCAATAAAGGTTATTAAAATTCTTAAAATAGAGTCCAGTATATCAAATAAATAACGTTCAAATTTTGGTTAAATTATTCTTGCACCAATATTTTAAACGCAAATTACGTCTTTATCTAAATTTTAGTCTAAAAGAAGATTACCAAATAGCTATAATTACCCAAAGTTTATTTAAAAAATATATTTTTAAAAAAGAAAAGTTAATTCGTTTATTTATTTACTATTTTGATTCCACACTGGTTATTATTTCCCCAATGTCTCCTTCGATCATGTTATTATCGAGCCTGTTTCCTTTAAGGTTTTCACGGGCCATTGTCTTTGAGTAAGGTATGACACCAATAATTGGAATATTCTTTTCAGAAATAGCATCTTCAAGGATTGACCTTGTTTCATCATCAACCCTATTCAAAACAACTCCAAATGGTTTGCCTGCTTCTTTGGATAACTCCGATACTTTTTCACTCAGTAAAACTGCATCATTGGATGGATCAATTACCATTATTACGGAATCTACCCCTTCAACTATTCCTCGGCCAAAATGTTCAACCCCAGCTTCGGTATCCACCAAAACCCACTCATTTTTATCCACAATAACATGATTTAAAAAGTCTTTTGCAATTACACCCATCGGGCATGCACAGCCCTCGTGGCTATGTTCTATCTTTCCAATCTGCATGAAACCTTTGTTTCCATTCCAACTAACGAACTCTGATGAAAGTTCATTTAAACTACTTTCCTGAAATAGTTCTAATTTTTCTTCCCAATTTGTCCGCATAGCAGCCATTAACTTACCCATAACAACAGGTCTGCCACCCAAATAGTCCATGAGTGTTTTCTCTGCAGGCCCTGTTCCAACCATTGTGCTAAGTCCAAGGTTAGATTCATCTGAATCTACAATTAAAACCTTTTTTCCCTGTTCGTCAATCTTCTGGGCCATTAATGTGATTAATGTACTTTTTCCGCAACCACCACGGCCACAAATAATCATTTTAGGCATGATTTTAACCTCCAATCTACAATTAACTCAGGTGAATACTTAGTATGAACACTTATATAAGTCATACACATTTAATATAAAATATTATTAAACGCCCATAAATATAATTTAAATACTACTAAGAATTAACATTTTTAGCAAATTTTGATCAAAAATAAAGACTTTTCTGCTAAATTAAAAATTTCTTTAAAAGAATAATAAAAAAAGAAAATTATGAAAATTATTGTATTTCTTCCATGATTTCATTGTATATTGTGAAATCGTAGAGAATTGCATTTATTTCTTCAGCATTTTCAAGACCTGCTAATTGGCCAGTCATTGCACCTTGTTCATCCATAACTTTTACAAATTCAGGTCCAATTGATTCTAAAGAACCGATTTCATTTGTAAAACCAATGTTTGGAATTGAAAGTTCTTCAACTTCTAAGTCTGTTCCAAGCCATTCAGCACTCGCATTTATTGCAAGTTCTTGATTTGCCGTAATTTCGTTGTTTGATAAAGCCATTAATTTTAAGAATGTTTTTAAGCCGTCTCTTTTGTTTTCAATTGCATTGTTTGATGCTACAAATACACAGCAAGGGTGGTTTTCCCACATTCCTTCAGGAGGAATATCTCCCGAATAAAGTACTGACTTTCCAATTCCTGAAACTGCTAACTGTTCAGGTGTTGGTTCCCATGCAATTACTGCATCTAATTCATTGCTACTTAATAACTGAGGCATTGTTCCTTGGCCTTTACAGTTAATAAGCTGAACCATTGCATCTTTTTCATTTGGATTTTCTGTGTAGGTAATTCCTTCAGTATCGAGTGCAGATTTTATCATCACATACTGAATGGATGTTGGAAGTGGATGTCCAATTTTTACCTGAACTCCAGATTCTGCCTGTTTTTTTACATATTCAACAAATTCTTCCCAATTTTCAGCAGGAATATCGCTTCTAATAACGATTGCTGAACCTTCAGATTGGGCAGGGCTTACAATTTTTGCATTTGATCCTTGATCAATTGAAAACACAGCCGGAGGAACTCCGTTTAAACCAACGTCAACCTGACCTTGTGCCATCAAGGTCATGATTTTTGCTCCACCTTCAATAACTTTTATAAATTCAACATTTGCTACGAGTTTATCATTTTCATAAAGTTCGTAGGTATTTTTATCTTCAACTTCTTTCAAATAAACGCCATATTCCTCTTGGAATAATTCAGGATATTCTGCTGCAACAAATAATGGTGCATCATGGTCTGATGTAAGGTATGCAACCTTCAAGTCAGCAACTTCTGCATCTGAAGACGTACTGTCTGTACAACCTGCAAATAAAAGTGCCAACAATAAGCTTGCAATTATTGCAAATTTTTTGATAAGTAACACCTCGAATAATCATTCATAGAAAATATGTATTTTTATATATAAAATTTACAGTAAAATAAAAAGTAAAACAGCTTTTAAAAACATTTAAAAAAAGAAGTGTGTTTATTATTTTTTTGAACCTTTGAGTCTGGTTCCACAGTATGGACAGACCATCCACGTTGGATCGACTTCCCTCTTACATCCTGTACATTTTTGAACCTTATCTTCTTCTTTTATAAGCTGGAATCCACAGTGTGCGCAGTTGTTCCAGTTTTCAGTAGTGTGTTTATTACAGTTTGGACAGGGTTTTGTTTCAGGATAAATCATTTCAGTTAAATTTGAACCGCAATTTGCACAGTTTTCCCAACCAATATCGACTACAGAATTACAGTTTTGGCAGTAAATTAAATTTTCAACAAATTTTGAACCGAGAGTCACTTTCACTTTTTCAAGCGCAATTGCAGCCTCCCTTTTTAAAACTTCGTCAATATCATAGTCCATTATTCTTTCAATTCCAGAAATAATTCTCTGGATTGACATTTTGTCAGTCATTTCCATGTACTGTAGTGATTCAGGCCTTAAAACAGTTAAATCAACAATTTTTTTCAAAGTGATTAATTTAGTAGCAGGTACTGAACTTTTGAGCCCGTTTAAGATACTTGCTCGCTCTTCCTCATTAATCGGAACTATTGTAACCATTATCTGCCTCCTTCCAGTAGGGGATATTATCATCCATTACTTTTAAATCTCCTAGTTTAATTATCTTACGATAATAATATTCCATATAGGCCATAACATCTGCTTCAGAAGCGTTTGAAAGTTCTGAAATTTCTATTGCTCTTGTTTCTATTTCGTAAATATAGTATATCTTCATATTTCCGCTGTCATTGTAATAAGAAAGCACTTCAACGGTTTTTATATCGTCAAAATTATTGTAGGAGTACCATAAAATATAACAAAGATCCAATTTTGCAGGTTTATCCAGTTCTCCGTGTAATCTTTCTTCTATAGTATTTCGAACTTGAAAAATTCTTAAAATATTTCCGTCTTCCGAATCAATTTTTTTTACTTCGTAAACCCCATATTTTTCAAATTCTTCCATTTCTGAAAGATTGCTCTTTTTTTCTTGCAATATAATAAGGGGGCCACTGCAAAAAGTAAAACAATTACTAAAATAATAAGGTATTCTTTTATTGTCATGGCTTTCACAATTAATCTCAATTTAGAAGAAGTTTTGAATCAATTACGGCTTCCCCTTTGAGCGGATCTTCATAGTCACTAATAGTGAGCCCGACATTTATAAGATTATCCAGTTCTTTTTTAAAGGACATTTTTCTAAAATGCTCCCTTTTATTTAATTCCTGCATATATCGTAAAATCTCTTTTTCACGGGATTTTTTGATTTTTATGTCAAAATTATTCTTTGATTTTATTTTATCGATAGTATCAGAGGCACCCTCTGAAAATATTTCAAAATATTTTTCAGAAAAACTATCAAATTTTTTGGTTTTAAAAAGATATTTTCCAAGTTCTTCTCGCTCTTCCCAGTAAATTTTTGTTTTTTCGTCCAATTGCGTTTTTTCACTTGCTTCAGTGCCATTTATTGATAATTCTGAAAGCTGATCGTGATACAATTCTTCGCAACATTCTATTGCATGGTTTATTGTTCGCTTACTGGTTTTTCCAGCTTGAATTCCGTTGCAATAGTGCTTTAAAATCAACAGCATTTCGCCATTCCACTTTACCATGAAGCTAAATGGAAAGAGTTTGCACATTGCAGGTTTTGAATCGTAGCCCTTTTCGATTTGTAATTTACATAAATTATTCTCAATAAGTCCGCATTTCCCATTCCTTAAAGCTAAAACATGGCCATATTCTGAATTTGACTTTTCGATGTAATTTTCATAACCTTCGAGTCTCATTCTGTCAAAATAACTCAAGTATACTCTCCAACTTTTACAGCTGCAGCAATATGTACAATTAACGCAAGAATATTTTACTCCGTCAAATGTAACTTCAAAGCTCATAAGCCCTCTTTTGACGCTACAAATCGTCATTAAAAAGTTCATTACTTTCTATAAATTCAGGAATATTCTTTTCTTTTTCGATAGTCCAAAGTTCGTCAAATTTAACGTCTTCACCGCCATATTCTCCTTCAAACCTTTTTATTTTAACCATTGCAGGAATTTTTAAACAAGGGCCTATTATTACCGCTTCTCCAACGTTTAATCCGGGAAGCTGTTTTAATAAATCTTCACTTAAATTTTCTGATGCGTGTTGAACGTGTTTTTGGTCGCTTGGCTCAATTAATTTTGAAATTATGAAATTGTTACACTGGGATAGTGACTCCTGATCAAGGGTTTTTGGCCGTTGTGACACGAGACATATTCCAACACCAAATTTACGACCCTCCCTTGCGATTTTTGAAATCGGAACTTTGGATTTTGTGGGCCTGTTTTGTGGCACAATAAGGTGTGCTTCCTCATATATTATAAATATTGGTTTTGCAACTTTTGTATCCCATAATACTTTTTTTCTATCCTTTAAAATCTCCCCCGTAAAATAAGAGATGATTAAATCAGTGCTGCTTTCGTCTAATTCGCTTATATCAACAATATTTACGTAATTTTCTTTTATATCCTGAATCGGATTGTAGTTTATTGCGGTGATTTTATCCTTAAAAGTCATTAAGTCTTCAAATCGCATAATTAATGTCAAAATACTGTCCACTTTGCTCTTGAATTCATCCATTCCCATGTAATAATTAAGTTCGTTGATAATCGAGTTTATATATTCATCAACAGTATTGAAATCGACTTCTTTGTACGTTTCCTTTATTTTTTTCATTGCACGTCTTCCCATTGCCCGTTGGACTGTAGCTTGTGGGTCAACCCCTGCAAGAGTCATTAATGCGTCATACGACATGTTGTATACATTTATTTTTGGCCGTATGATATTTCTTCGAATTATACTGCTCTTTGCTTCAATTTCAACATATTCTCTGTGCATGTCAAAAACTAAAACGGTTGCGTGAATGTTATTTAATTCTTCCAAAAGAACAGAAACGGTATTTGATTTACCCATCCCAGTAATTGCAAGTATTGCCAGATGCCTTGAACAGAGCTTGTTTACATCGAGCTTAACTTTTGAATCTGCTGAAATTAAATTTCCAATTTCGATTGTTCCTTTTGAAAAAATTTCCCCTAAAATCTTTTCAGATGCGTTATACACTTCAGTTCCGGGTTTTGGCGGAATTCTTGGGATTTGCATATTTTTTACATCGCCCAAAATCTTTATTTTACCAATTGTATAATATGAATCGTTGTTTTCAAAATATTTCAATTTTTCAAAGTCTTTGATATTGTAAACTTCTTCAAAGATTTTGCATCCTTGATTAACCGATTCAACCATTCCCAAAATTTCTAAATCGCAGTAATTAATCGATACATAACTTCCAATTTCAGGTAACTGCTTTGCAAGGAAATTTAACTCAGTATTTGAGGTTTCACCTATAACATAACCCATTAAATTATCCAAAAATACCGCCCTCCGGTTTTATCTGAAAAATATTAAAAATTAAAAATATTTAAAAAAATTGATAAATGTTTTAATATTGTTCTAATTTATTTACTGAACTTTTTCTTTTAATTTTTTCTGTAATGTTGTGTTTATCAGTTTCCCGTCAGCGTTTCCCCTAAGCTGTGCCATACATCTTCCCATCAAAAGGCCCATTGCACCCATTCCTTTTTCATTTACTGTTGAAATGTTTTGATTAATTATATCTTCGATTATTGATTCTACTTCTTCAACAGACATTGAAGACATTCCCTTAATTTCCAAAACTTCATCGAGGTTCTTTGCAGGGTTTTCGATAAATCCTTTTATAACATCAGGAACTGCTTCTTTTGACATTTTATCTTCTGAAAGTCCTTTGAAAACTTCATCAAGATGTTCTTCGGTCAATACCTCAGTTTCGAGCCCTTCTCTTTTTATTTCTTTTAATGTAGCTTCGAGAGTTGTCGCAATTAGTGTAGGCTTAATTTTTGAATATTTTTTTGCCAGACTTTCAAACAAATCAACATGGTATGACATTACCATCTGTTTTGCAAGATCTTCGTTTAACTCGTACTCGTTTACAAACCTTACGAGTTTTTCTTCAGGCATTTCTGGAAGGTTATTCCTAACCATTTCGAGTTTTTCTTCCGTGATTGTAATTGTTGGAACATCTGTTTCAGGATACATCCTTGCAGCACCAGGAAGTGGCCTTAAGTATGATGTATTTCCATCATCGAGTGCTTTTCTCGTTTCTTCAGGAATTCCGATCATTGATTCTTTTGCCCTTTCGATTACTGCGTTGAGTGCTCTTTCAACTTTGTTTTTCTTATCCGCAACCAAAATTACAGCATCATTTTCGCCACAACTCATGAATTCTTTTAATTTTATAACTTCTTCTTCGGTAATTCCGTATTTTGGAAGTTCATCGGTGTGGAATAATCCGCCAACCCCACCAAGAACTTTTCCACGATCTGAAAATTCTGTTCCAAGCCTTCTTCCAGGCTGAACTTCCCTTCCAATCATTCCTGAAAATCCGTTTAATAAAATTGCTTTAATTACACCTTTATTTTTGAGTGCACTTTTCAAAACTTTTGATTCGGTGTCTTTTAAAAGTTCGGTGATGTCTTTTATTTCATCGATAACTTCTGCATTTCTTTTTAAAAGTTCTTCTTTAATTTCATTTAAACTTATTTGCCTTGTAACTTCGTTTTCGATGATTTTTTCAATTAAATCAAGGTTTTGAACCCCCTTAACTTCAATTCTTGCACCGCCTTTAATTGAAATATTTACATCCTGACGGATTGTACCTAGACCCCTTTTAACCTTTCCAGTTGCCCTTAAAATCGTTCCGATCCTTCTTGCAGCTTCTTTACCCATTTTTGGAGATGTGATATCTGGTTCAGTTGTAATCTCTAAAAGCGGAATTCCAAGTCTATCAACACAGTACTTCGTGTAATCTTTTCCATCTTCAATTTTTTTACATGCATCTTCTTCTAAACAAATGCTTGTAACCCCAATATTTCCATAGTCTGTTTCAATAAATCCTTCTTGGGACACAAACATTGTTCTTTGAAATCCGGATGTATTTGAACCATCAATAACCATTTTTCTCATGACTTGAATTTCATCCGCCATTTTCATGTTCATCAGTGTTGAAACTTCTAATGCAGTATCCACTGCTTCAGGAGCAACGTCGTGAGGTGGTTCGTCATCAAGTTCTACGAGACATGTTGTATCGTTGTAGTACTGGTAAATAAACTTCTTTTCCTTTTTTGATTCGAGCAATGCTGCCTTATCAACGTGGCCCATTTCACTTTGAGATGGTCTCAAAACCCGTTCAATTTCCCCGTGAGGTTCGTCATCCCTTATTTTTGTAGGGCAGTTACAGAAAAGTTTTCTTTTAGTGTTTAACTGCTGGTGTATCTCAAGTCCGACTTTCAATCCAAGTTTTTCATAATCATAATCCATAATTATCACCAAAAATCAAAGTAAATATAAATTAGCACTCCAAATTAATAGATTCGTTAATTTCTCCGGCAATATCTTTAGACATTAATTCTTTTGCATCTTCGATTTCGTAATTTCCAAGTAAATACATTAATTTAACAAATGCAACTTCTGAAAGCATGTCTTCACAAGGAATTACTCCTTTTGCCTGAAGTTCTCGCCCATTTGAATAAACATTCATGTTTACTCGACCGTTAATTGTTTGGGTAGTCATTGCAACTAAAACGTTGTTTTCATTTGCGTAATCGATTCCTTCAAAAAACGTTTCAGGAGTGTGTCCAAGTCCCGTTCCTTCTAAAATAATTCCTTTGTATCCTTTATCAACGTAAAACTTCAAAATTTCGGAATCAATTCCAGGATAAACTTTAATTAATGCTACTTTTTCTTCCAAATTTGTATTCAATACTATTTCCTTGATTTTTGACTTGTCCTGGTTTTTAACATCCCTTAAATATTTTACTTCTTTTGTAAATGGATTAATTTCTGCGAATGGTGTTTTATTTACTGATTTGAATGCATCTCTCCTTGATGAATGGAGTTTTCTAACCTTTGTACCTTCGTGTAAATGGCATACTGTATCCCCAGTTTCACCGTGCATTAATACATAAACTCCTTTTATCGGTTCAGTTGCAGCTTTTACTGCTGAAATTATGTTTAATGCAGCATCTGAAGAAGGTCTGTCACTACTTCTTTGAGCACCGACCAAAATAATTGGAACTTCTGAGTTTACCATGAATGAAAGTGCTGATGCAGTGTAGTGCATTGTGTCAGTTCCGTGTGCAATAACAATTCCTTCTGCACCGTTTTCAATTTCTTCTTTTATTGCTTCTGCAGTCATCACCCAGTACTTTGGAAGCATGTTTTCACTTAAAATATTCAAAATAACTTTTCCTTTGATGTTTGCAATATCTAATAATTCAGGAACTGCCATAATTAAATCGTCTGCTGTAAATGCGGGGTGAACTGCACCTGTTTTATAGTCGACTCTTGAAGCAACAGTTCCCCCAGTTGATAAAATAGAAATGTTTTTTAATTTTGGGTTTTTTTCTAAATTAAGAGGTGGAAGGCCGTATTTTGGTTTGTCCCCAGATTCCAAAATTTCAATATTTTTTATTTTGTTTTTATCAATTCCTACGTTGTATCCACTTTTCATTTTGATTACAATCGTATCTTCGTTTAAAGACGGCATTACCGTTCCAGAATATGTCGTGTTTTCCAGTTTGAGTTTTACAAAATCACCGATATCCATATTTCCACCTGTTTTGATAAAATAATATGAAGATTAAATAAAATACGTCATTATGGTATAAAAAAATTAAACTTAAGCATTTGAGTTAAATTCTTAAATTTCTTCGATGTATTCTTTTACGATTGGAATTAACCGATCTATTGTTTTTGGAGTGTATTTTGGAGATATGCTAAATACCACATAATCAAAATTTCCTTTTTCAATGTAATCGTTTCCAGATATTAATTTAAAAGGGACTTCAGGTTCCAAATCCAAAATTTTTACATTTTTAATTTCATTTTCTATTTTTTCAGTTTTTTTAAGCTGAATAATTCCACTTTTTACATCATAATCCTTAAAATGAAAATTTAAAAGATCATTTCCACCTTTTGGGTGTGTAACATAAGTTAATCTATCAATCCACCGATTTGCAATTGCAAAAGCAAGATAATTTCCCTCATACATCATTTCAGGATCATTTCTTTTTTCAACAGGTTTATGGAGGAGCTCTTCCATGATATACTTGTATGAAAAGTCCCCAAGCCCGAGATCTGCGTGAGCATCGATGTGAATTACGTCAAAAGGAACTTCGATTTCATTTTTCTCGATAAGTTCTCTCCAAAAATAAAAAGCTTCGTGGTGTTTTTTTACAATTCTTCCTTTTATTTTATTATTTTTAGATAAATTACAGTTATTTTCTAAAAATTCGATAAATTTATCTTTTTTCCATACAACATACTCTTTTTCATCGAGTCTTTTATTTCCTTTTTTCCAAAATGCAATTTTATTTAAGAAAAAGTCCAGATCAATATCTAAAATTCTCATAGTTTCACAAAAATCAATTAAAAGCAAGACAACTATAAAATTCATGATATAAATAAAAAATCTTAAAATAGAGAAGTAGAATAATACCATCAAATATACTTAACATTTATTAAAAAATGTCATTTAAGGTGATTACTTTGAATATATTATGCATCGACATTGGAAAAGGAACTCAGGACATTTTGTACTTTGATACTGAAAAAAACGTTGAAAATGCAATAAAATTAATACTGCCATCCCCCACAACAATTATTTCTCGAAAAATTATGAAATTGAAAGAAGATTTAAGAATCAATGGTAAATTAATGGGCGGGGGCCCGGTTTCGTTTGCAATAATGCAAAAATTAAAAAAAGGATATAATGTAGAAATTTCCGAACGGTGTGCGAGAACCATTAGGGATGACTTAGACGAAGTTAGAGAAAAAGGAATTGTTATAAAGGATGAAATAAAAAATCCAAACGTAAATTTAGAAGATTTAGATTTTGAAATGTTGAAATCAATATTTTCTTCGATGAATCAGGAATTTTCACCGGATGTTGTCTGCGTAGCCTGCCAGGACCACGGATTTGTAAAAGGGCAGAGTGATCGGATTACTCGATTTAAATACTTTGAAAAAAAATTAAATGAAACTAAAGATCCTTATGAATTTTATTTTGATAATAAAAAGCATAAAACAGACAATTTTTCACGATTTGAATCCATTTTAAAGACGCTTGATGAAAATAAATACAATGGATTTGTAATGGATAGTAAAATGGCATCAGTTTGCGGTATTTTAAATTATGCAAATGAAAACAATATAAACGAGTTTATCGGACTTGACATTGGAAACGGTCATACTTTAGGGGTTTCAATGCAAAACCAAAAAATTAACGGCCTTTTTGAACACCACACCAGATTAATCGATGCTCAAAAACTAAAAGACATTGTTGAAAGAACTTGCAATGGAACTTTGAAAAATGAAGAGGTCTATAAAGACAACGGACACGGTGCATGTGTAACATGTAAAACTGAACCTGAATCCATACTAATTGCAGGTCCAAACAGGGAATTATTTAAAAATTACGGTGCTTATGCATATCCTGGCGGAGATGTAATGATTACAGGCTGTATCGGTCTTTTAGATGTTTATAATAAAATAGGAAAAATCTAAGGATTAAATTTTATAATTAACTTTTTATTTTTTTAATTCCCAGTCTTTTAATCTTATTGTTTTTGCTAGTGTTGTTCCACGCGTTATTTCTTCTTTGACCCTATCTTCCCTTTCTTTTACATCGATTGCCCTGTTTGCAATTTCCATTGCCTCATTTTTTGGAACCACAATAATTCCGTTTTCGTCCCCAACAATCCAGTCTCCCGGTTCAACCGTTCTTCCCGCACATTCAATTACTGCATTTATTTCTCCAAATCCTTTTGGTTCTCCCGCAGTTGGAGTTATACTTCTCGCATAGACTGGAATTCCAATTTTTAAAATTTCTTCGACATCCCGAACAGCACCATCGATTACAATTGCAACTACCCCTTTAGTTTTACAAGAAAGCGTTGCAAGTCCACCCCAGCAGGCAATTTCAGAACTGCAGTTGTCAATTACCAAAACATTTCCTGCTTCGCAATCATCTATCGCACTTACAGGTTTACTCCAATCCCCAGAATAAGTCCTAACTGTAACTGCAGGTCCTGCAAATTTCAAAGGTTTTTCAGAGTTCCAAACTGGTTTTAAACCATTCATTTCACCAGTTCTGTGCATTGCGTCACTTATATTTGATGTACTTACAACATTAAATGCATTAACTAGCTCATTTTCATTAAATTTCTTAAATTTATCCGTTTTTACAGGTTTTCCGGTTTCGAGGCCTTTTATAATATCTCTTGCAGTTTGTTCAGGGTCTGCGGATTTGTATAATGTTCCTCCCGCAATTATTATGTCTGCACCTGCTTCGTATGCTTTTACCGCGGTTTCGCTGTTTAAACCGCCTGCTGCTGCAATTTTTGCTTTCTTACAGTTTTCTGAAACTCGTTTTACAAGTTCAACAGGATCGACATTTAAAACCTGTTGGTCAAGTCCTACGTGGATATTTATGATATCTACACCCATTTCTTCGAGTTCAACTGCTCTTTTTATTGGGTCTTCAGTTGCAATCAAATCAGTTCCAACTAAAACCCCGTATTTTTTTCCAGCTTTTACAGCATCTTTTATCATTGAATCGGGACCGACACCCAATATTAATATTACATTTGCACCTGCTTTTGCCGCCATTTCAACTTCGGTACTTCCTGCATCCATTGTTTTCATATCTGCAACGATTGTAAGGTTTTGGAAGTTTTTTCTAAGTTCCCTAATTGCATTCATTCCTTCGGATTTTATTAATGGAGTTCCTGCCTCAACCCAGGTAACTCCGCCTGCAACTGCCTCTTTTGCAATTTCTATTGCCCTTGGAAGATCAACAAGATCAAGAGCTACCTGCACCGGAGGTAATTCTGATTTAACCTGCATAATATCGCCCCTTTCGATTAAAAAATAAATAAATCTTTGTAAATTAAAATGTTTTAGAAAATATTTGTTAATTTAAAAAAATTAATTATAAAGCTAAATTTTCTTTAGCCCATGAAATTCCTGCATTTAATATTTCAACGTTTATAGGAATTAATTTAGGTTTTTTTGAGAAAGTTTGTTCTATTGCACCAACAAATACCGATTCAGAAAGTCCAGTGTAGCCAATTGCAGATAAAACTCCAAGCATTACAGTATTTGCCGCTCTTGAAACGCCCATTTCAGTTGCGATTTTTGAAGCTGGAACTTTTATTGCAGTAACCCCATTTGGAATTTCAAAATCCCCAATATTTTCATCATAAATTATTGTTCCGCCAACTTTCACGTCTTTTGCAAAGTTTTCAAGCGATGGTTTGTTTAAAGCAATTAAAACTCCTGGGGAGTATACTACAGGAGATCCAATTTCGTGTCCCGAAATTATAACGGAACAGTTTGAGGTTCCACCTCTTTGTTCTGGGCCGTATGACGGGTACCATGAAACGTACTTTTGGTCCCTGCATGCTGCTTCTGCAAGCGTCAAACCCATACTTAAAACTCCCTGTCCACCAAATCCTGCAATTTTTACAAGTTTTTCTTCGAAAGAAAGGTCTTCTGATGGATCCTCTGAACCTTTTGAATTTACTTCAAATATTTTGTCAAGACATTCTTTTGAAAAGTCACTTTCTCCACGATCCAATGTTTCAACTTCAGCGCTTCTGTCTCTGAAGTTTTGTAGTGGGAATTCTTTTTCCATTTCTTCGTTTATGAATTTTTCAGCAGCTTTTGCATCCTGTTTCAAGTTCGTTGGGCAGGGTGATAATATTTCAACAAATGCATATCCTTTTCCATCTCTTTGAATTTCAAGAGCCTTTTTGATAGCACGTTTTGCCTTTCTTATGTGTGCAATATCTGAAACTGAAACTCTTTCAATAAATACTGGAGCTTTTAAGCTGCTTAAAAGTTCGCACATGTGAATTGGGTATCCTGCAAACCTTGGATCCCTTCCAGTTTGACAGGTTACAGTTTTTTCACCAATAAGTGTTGTTGGAGCCATCTGGCCACCAGTCATTCCGTAAACTGTGTTATTTACGAAAAATACTGCCATTTTTTCTCCACGGTTTGCTGCCTGAATTGTTTCATTCAATCCAATTGATGCCAAATCCCCATCTCCTTGGTATGACATTACAATTGCATTGCCTTCTGCTCTTGAAACACCAGTTCCAACAGCTGGAGCTCTTCCGTGAGCCACTTGGATATTTCCGCAGTCAAAATAATAGTATGCAAATACTGCACATCCAACAGGGCTGATTAAAACGCATCTATCGACAATTTCAAGTTCATCAATTGCCTCTGCCATTAATTTATGGATTATTCCGTGTCCACAACCTGCACAGTAGTGCGTTGCAGTTGGTGCAGAACCTCCCTTTCTTTCAAAAACTTCAGGCATTGCATTTGGCTTTTTCATAATTTTTTCCGTAATTTCTGTCATTTTAGTTGCCTCCTGCAATTTCTTTAATTTTAGCTAAAATCTGATCCACTTCAATTAAATTTCCACCAAGCCTGTTTACAAGTTCTATTGGTCTTTTACAACATGTTGCAAGTTTAATATCTTCAGCCATTTGACCGTTGCTCATTTCAACTGAAATAAATGTGCATTTTCTCTCTGCAAGTTTGTTAAGTTCTTTTTCAGGGAATGGGTAGAGTGTTTTTGGTCTGAATAACCCTACTTTTATTCCCTCTTTTCTTGCAACATCTACTGCAGTTTTTGAAATTCTGCTGCTTATTCCGTATGAAACAAGGATAATTTCAGCATCTTCAAGCATGTATCCTTCAAAATCCTGCTCATTTTCTTTTATTACTGCGTATTTATCCTGTAATTTGTAGTTAAATTCTTCAAGTTCTTTAAAATCTAAGAAAATTGACGTAACTAAATTTTTCCTTGTTTCTTTTGTTCCTCGGACTGCCCATGAGTCATCGATTTCAGGTTTTATTGCCTGTTCAGGGAATTTTAATGGTTCAACCATCTGTCCCAAAACACCATCTGAAAGAACGATTACGGGATTTTTGTACTTTGTTGCAAGTACGAAAGCTTTTGCAGTGAAATCGCACATTTCCTGAACTGAATTTGGAGCTAAAACTATATTTTTGTAGTTTCCGTGTCCCCCACCTTTTACAGCCTGATTGTAATCAGCCTGTTCTGGTCCGATATTTCCAAGACCGGGTCCCGCCCTTTGTACATTTACAAGGACGCATGGAAGTTCAGAACCTGCTAAAAATGAGATTCCTTCTTGTTTTAAACTCATTCCTGGACCGGATGTAGCACATAATACTCTTTTTCCGGTTGATGCTGCACCGTAAACCATATTTATTGCAGCTTCTTCTGATTCTGCTTGAACAAACTTCCTCCCAACCATTGGGAAGTATTTGGAAGCTTCGTGAAGTATTTCACTTGCCGGAGTTATCGGGTATCCAAAGTAACAGTCACATCCTGCATACATGGCTCCGATAATAACAGCAGTGTTTCCTTTTACAAGTTGTGTTGCCATATTATCTCCTCTAATCGCATTTTTTAAGCGGGATGTGTACTTCTATTGCTAAAGGTTCTGGACAAGTGTAGTAGCAGTTTCCGCAACCTGTGCATCCTTCGCCAGTGTAAATTACGTAGTGATAGCCTCTTTCATTCCAGTCTTTGCTCATTTCTAAGACGTCTTTTGGACATGCAATTATACATCTTTCACATGCTTTGCATTCGAGAGTGTTAATTACAGGATAAGGTTTTTTTGTAGAACATTCCATGTTTTCATCTGTTTTCATTTAAATTTTAAAAATAATTTTTCGATCAAATGTATTCTAAAAAAAATAATTTTTATGGTATTTAATTATTACTTTTTTCTTCATCCTTTTCCCGGATTTCTACGCGCCTAATTTTACCACTGATTGTTTTTGGGAGCTCTTTTACAAAATCGATAGCCCGTGGATATTTGTAGGGTGCAGTGTTGTGTTTAACGTGATCCTGAAGTTCTTTTTTGAGTTCTTCGCTTGCTTCGTAATCAGGAGTTAAAACAATTGTAGCTTTAACTATCTGGCCCCTTATAGGGTCAGGAACTCCAGTTATTGCGCATTCAAGCACTGCAGGATGAGAAATAAGTGCACTCTCTACTTCGAAAGGACCGATTCTGTAACCAGAACTTTTGATTAAATCGTCGTTTCTCCCAACAAACCAGAGGAATCCATCTTCGTCTTTCCATGCAGTGTCCCCTGTGTGGTAATAACCATCGTACCATGATTTTTTGGTTCTTTCGGGGTCTTTAAAGTATCCTGAGAAAAGACCGAGTGGTTTTCCATCTTTTGTTTTGAATACGAGTTCTCCTTCTTCACCAACATCGCACTCTTTTCCATCCGGCCCTTTTATCATTAAATCAAAAATAGGTACGGGTTTTCCCATTGATCCGGGTTTTGGATCCATCCAAGGGAAGTTTGCAACAGATACAACCGTTTCGGTCTGCCCAAATCCTTCCATTAACCTAAGTCCCGTAAACTCTAAAAATTTATTATATACTTCTGGATTTAATGGTTCTCCAGCAGTTACTGCATAGTGCACACTTGAAAAGTCTGCTTTTGAGATATCCTGCTTGATCATGAACCGGTAAATTGTAGGCGGTGCACAAAACGTTGTAACTTTATATTTTGCAATTTTTTCAAGCATATTTCCTGCATCGAATCTGTCATAATCGTAAACGAATACAGCAGTTCCTGCAATCCATTGACCGTAGAGTTTTCCCCAGATACACTTTGCCCAGCCACTGTCTGCAACAGTATAGTGAAGTCCATCGTCTTCAACGTTTTGCCAGTATTTTGCAGTTGTAATATGCCCTAAAGGATATTCATGATCGTGCTGAATCAATTTTGGATATCCAGTAGTTCCTGATGAAAAGTATGCAACCAATACATCGTTATTTTTAGTATCCATTTCTCCAACAGGCCTTGTAAATTCTTCTGATGATTCCCCCAATTCTTTTGAAAAATCAATCCAATTTTTTTGATTTAAATTTACAACACATGCTTTTAAAACGTCTGAATTAATTTCAGAAACTGCTTCGTCAACATATTCAGGAACCCCATTTTCACCGATGCAAACTATCATTTTTAAGCCTGCTTTTTCAATTCTGTAAACAATATCTTTTGTTGTGAGCATGTGCGTTGCAGGAATTGCGACAGCCCCAATTTTATGAAGTCCAAGCATACAAAACCAGAATTCATACCTACTCTTTAATGTGAGCATTACAGTGTCTCCCTTTTTAATTCCGTGTTTTAAAAAGAAATTAGCTGCTTTGTCACTGTATTTTTTCATATCATTAAATGTAAAGATTTTTTCATCGTTATTATCATCACACCATACGATTGCAATCTTTTCCGGTGCAATTTTTGCGTATTCATCAACAATATCATAAGCAAAGTTAAAGTTTTCAGGAACATCTATCTTAAAAGTTTCCACAAAATCTTCGTATGACTCAAATTCCGTTTTTTTAACATATTCATTGACTAAAGATACCATAATTATACCTTTTTTCGTTTTTAAGATTAAATTAAGTTTTACATTATAATTGCGAGGAATTTAGCGTTTTTCCCATTTAATGCTTCCATAGCATGATCATATCCCGAATCAAAGAATATAGAATCCCCTTCTTCCAAAACAACTTCGTTATTGTGGATGTAAAGTTTTATCGTGCCTTCTAAAATATAGTTAAACTCCTGGCCAGGGTGTGAGTTTTTAGAAGGTTTTTTGCCATCAGTTCTAGGTTCAACAGTTACGATAAATGGTTCTGCTTTTTTATGAATGAATTTTTCAGCCAAATTTTCGTATTTGTACTGTTTCCTTCGCTCTACAGATACCCCTTTTCCTTTTCTTGTAACTGTGAAAATGTGCATTCTGGTTTCTTCTCCAGTTAAAAGTAGCCCCATATCAACTTCAAACTTGTGTGCAATCTCATACAACACACTTGCAGGAATATCGCAGGTTCCTTCTTCGTAATGTTGATATATTTCAGGTGAAACGTTTAAGTGATCCGCCATCTCTTCAATTGAAATTTCTGAGAGTTCCCTCAATTCGCGAACTCTTGATGCAATTTCTTTCATTTTTTCTTTCATATTCGCACCTTTGAAACTAATCAGTTTTAACGTGATAGGGTATTTTAAACCGCATAATTATTGCAAATTTCGGTTGATATATAATGCAAAAGCATACGGAGTATTTAAAATAAATATCTAATTCCGATATATATAATGATCGATAATTATAATTACAAACTATCGTGTTGGACTATATAAATTGTTGTTTTGTACAAAAAGAAATAATTTGAGGATATACTATCTAAAAACAAAAATTAATTTATTCAATTTTTTCAAATTTAATTTTTCCATCACATGCCACAAAGTTTCCAGTACACCCGTCATTGGTTTTTGGATAATCGTTTCTAAAATGTGCGCCCCTTGATTCTGTTCTAAGTAAGGCAGAATTTATTACAATTTCAGAAACTAAAATCATGTTTTCAAGTTCCAACTTTTTTGAAAAGTCCACTATTCCATTTATTGAAACCGCTTTTCCGTTTATTTCATTTATTTTTTCAAGTGCAGCGTTTAATCCAATTTCGTCTCTTGAAATAGAAACAAAATCCCACATTGTCTTTTTTAATTCATCAATTAATGAATATACGTTATCTCCAGAATTTGAATCTTTAAATGTATTTTTCAAGTCTTGGATATATTCTTCAACAAAAGCATATACTTTTGAAATGTCAAGTTCCATTTCAGCGTAATTTAAAGCATTTTTTCCAGCAATTGCTCCAAAAACTTGCGTATCAGCAAGTGCATTTCCACCAAGCCTGTTTGCACCGTGAATTCCACCTGCAACTTCCCCACATGCGAATAATCCAGAAATATTTGTTTCACAATTTTCATTTATTTTAATTCCGCCCATAAAGTGGTGTGCTGTTGGAGCTACTTTCATCGGCTCTTTTCTAATATCCACTCCAACCATCAAAAATTGTGAAAACATTGTTTCAAGCTTTTCTTCGATAATTTCGGGATCCAGATGTGTTACATCTAAATAAACTGCACCATCAATGCCCCTTCCTTCCTGAATCTCGTTATATATCGCTTTAGCAACTACATCCCTTGTTGACAATTCCATTCTTTTTGAATCGTAGTTTTTCATGAATCTTTCTTTATTTTTATTGTATAAAATTCCGCCTTCGCCCCTTACAGCCTCGGTTACCAAAATTCCAGTTCCAAGCATTCCTGTCGGGTGAAACTGAACCATTTCCATGTCAACTAGTTCGACCCCTTCACGATAAGCAATTGCAAAACCATCCCCAACTTTTTGTTTCGGATTTGATGTTATCGGATAAATCTGTCCAGCACCACCTGTTGCAAGAATTGTAGATTTTGCATATACTGGGTAAATATCGCCATTTAATAAATCTAAAAATACTGCCCCAAAACATTTTTTGAGTTTTTTTCCGTTCTCTTCAACTTCATCGACAATTAATTTTATTGCCATTGTGTCTTCTAAAATTTTTATGCGCTCAAATTTATTCAGATATTCCATTAATCCTGCAATTATCTCGTGGCCAGTTCTGTCTCCACTGTAACAGGTTCTATTAAAACTCTGTCCGCCAAACGGCCTTTGTGCAAATTCTGCTTTTTCCGATCTATCAAAAATACATCCAAATTTTTCCAAGTTCTTAAATTCTTTTGGTGCGTTTTTTATCAAAACTTCTACGAGTTTTTTATTGTTTATGTATCCACCGCCCTTCATCGTATCGGAATAATGCTTTTCAAACGAATCTTCGGGATTTAATACTGCATTGTACCCACCTTCAGCCATCACAGTACATCCACTTTTTCCAAAAAGGCCTTTTGAAGCAATTACAACATTTTTCTGCCCGCATTCTATTGCTGCCCTTGCTGCAGCACCGCCACCGCCAATTATGAGCACATCTGTTATCATAAAATCACCAAATGCCGAAATATTATTTTTTTAATTCCTTAAAGACTTCAATGTCTTGCACCGTTATAAGGCCGTTTTCCGACACCATTTCAACGAGTTTTGGCATTATATCATTTAATTTTTCCTCGTAATCGATACATTCAATTACTGCTGGAAGGTTCATGGAAAGTCTTAGTATATCAATTCTCGAAAAGCCCCGGGTTCCATAACCACAATATCCTTTAAAAACCGTTGCCCCTGCAATTCCATTGCTTTTTAGTGTTTTAATTATCGAATTGATAAGTAATTCTTTTCCGTACTTGTCTTCTTCTTTTAAGTAAATCCTGAGAAGTTTTGCAGATATTTTTTTCATTAAATCACCAGAAAAACATTGATGCGAGTCTTCCAAAGTATATCATTACCAAACATCCAAAAACATTTAAAATAATGTTTAATCCGACTTCCAAATAATGATTATATTCTAACATGACAAATGACTCATAACTAAATGTAGAAAATGTAGTAAGGGCCCCGCAAAACCCAGTTATTATTAATAACCTGTATTCAGGAGATAACGAACCAAATAATGAAGAGTACACTATAAAGCCTAAAATAAAACTTCCCAAAAGATTTACAATAAGAGTACCTGTTGGAATTCCAAATTTTACAGGAATTATGCCGCTAACAAAGTACCTCAATATCGCCCCGAAAAATCCACCAAGGCCGATAAGTAGAATTTCTCTCAAAAAATCACCAAATATTCAGATTAGTTTGCCTAACTAAAAGATTTATATAGTATATAATAAATTATATTCAAGAGTACTTCTTAAAATAATATATAATTTTGGTTGGGCCCGTGGTTTAGCTTGGATAGAATACAGGGCTTCGGACCCTGTGGTCGGGGGTTCAAATCCCTCCGGGCTCGTCAACATTTTTAATGATTGATTTGAAAACTAATTATTCTTTTTTAAAATTATTACAAAAATTTAAAATTTTAATTTACCATTTTTTAAAGATGAAAATCGCTGCAAGGATTATAAAAAAGAATCCTACCGCGTAATTCCACCTAAATTCTTCTTTTAAGTAAAGTACTGAAAAGATACTGAATATTACAAGAGTTATTATTTCCTGAATTACCTTCAACTGTGCTGGCGTAAAATAATTTGAGCCGATCCTGTTTGCTGGAACCTGCAAACAGTACTCGAAAAATGCAATCCCCCAACTTACCAGTATAACAATCCAAAGTGGAGACATTTTGTACTTCAAATGCCCATACCACGCAAAAGTCATGAAAATATTTGATAAAACGAGCAATAAAACTGGCAAATACTGTTTCATACCCTACCTTTTTTATAATTTTTAAGTATATAGAATTAAACTGTTTATTAAAATCTTTCGATGGTGTTACTTTGAGTACCAATTTAAAAATTAATATCCGGCCGACAACGGTTTCAGATGCCCCATTAATCTTCGAATTTATCAATGAACTTGCAAGATACGAAAATTTAGAAGACAGCGTTCTTGCAACTGAAGAAATAATTAAAGAGTCGTTATTTGGAAAAAAACAGTATGCCGAAGCTTTGATTGTAGAAGCAGATTTAAAACCTGTTGGTCTTGTTTTATTTTTCCACAATTTTTCGACATTCCTTGGAAAACCCGGAATTTATATTGAAGATTTATACATTAGGGAAGAATTTAGGGGAATTGGAATTGGAAGAAAAACATTTGAATATTTATCAAATCTTGCAAAAGAGCGAAATTGCGGAAAAATTGAATGGACGGTTTTAGACTGGAACCCTGCAAGAAAGTTCTATGAAAAAATGGGTGCAGTTCCTGTTGATGACTGGTTAATTTACAGATTAACAGGCGATAAAATAGATGAACTCTCAGAAAAATATCAAAAAAGTGAAAATAAAAATTAAAATAAGCTTAAAAAATTAATCTGCTTTAATTATATTTTTCAACGTGTTTTCAAGGTCATGTATAAAATCATTGTAATTTCCTTCGTTTACAACCATGTAATCTGAAAGTGCAATTACATTTCCAATTGAAAAATTCAGCTCTCTTTCATCTCTTTCAACAAAGGTATTCCAATCGTTTGAATCGTCTTCACGGTTTCTACCAGATAACCGATCAAATCTAGTTTTTGGCGAAGAGTGAATTGCAATAATATCGAGTTTTGCATGTTTTTTAAGATAATTAACTTCATAAATACTTCTAATTCCTTCGATTATAACGAAATCTTCGCAATTGTATTTTTCATTAACATAATTAAGGCAAGGTATCGCAATTGCCTCTTTTCCATGAAGTTCTCGAAGTTTTACCGCAGTATTTCCTACATTTTCAGGATTTAAAATAAGTCCCTGTTTTGATGTTTCGTGCCTTACAACATCACCCATAGAAACGACTGTTATTTTGTATTTTTCTGCCAATTTCGTAATTGCACTTTTTCCAGATCCGGGCATTCCCGTAATTCCAATTAACTTCATAGTATCCCGATTATTAACGTTTTTTTAAGTTTAATTATTTAACTAACTTCACTGAGCGCATCCATTGCAGTGTTGTGCGTATTATTGATCGTGTCAATATTTGATTCCTGAACTGCCTTTGAACTTACAATTAAGTGGTAACCCAAAAGAATTGCCGCAGTAATGACTGCAAGAATCAGAACTGAAAATTCAAGACTTAACTGGCCCCGGTTTGAAAAAAACTTCTTTAAAGCAACAGACATTTTACCACCATTTTATTATATACCTTTAAATTATATAGCTTTGTACCATTTTCATACATTTATAACATTATCTGTAATTTATGGTTTTTATTACTGATTATTTGGTGAATCCATGATTATTGTGAGAAAATTAAAGAAAAAGAAAGAAGAGATCCAATTTGTTGATTTAACCGACGAAAGAGCGTATTATGGTATAATAAGACCTGCAAATAATAGGATTACACTTTACAAATGTAGGGAAGAAAAAGCAGGAAATGTAAACCCAGTGCAGCCCTCAAAATTATTAAATTTCGTTAGATCAAATAAAGTCTTTTTAAGTACTGACGAAGAATCGTTAAAATTAGAAGAATTCCTCAAACAAAACAATATTAAATACGGCTACATCGATTTATGCCCTTTTTGCATTATTAAAGGGAAATTTAGCGAGATTACGGATAAATACAAAATATACAACAGCGAGACCTGTCTTGAATGTGCAATTGATGAAGTGAAACATGAAGTCGCCGTTAACGAAGAGTTTATCGAAAAATTACTTAGAAGATTTAAAGATGCGAATAAAGTAATTGAACTTTTCAAGTCTAAAAACCCGCTTAAAAATCCAGAACTTACGAAATACGATGTTTTAACTGGAAATGTTGATGACGAAATTAAAAATTATACAATTGATGAACTTGAAATTCCCGACTTTTTAAAAGAAATAATTAAAAATAGGGGAATTGACGAATTACTCCCAGTTCAGACTCTTTCTGTAAAAGCAGGGCTTTTAAAAAATGATAATTTGTTAATTACTTCTGCGACGTCTTCTGGAAAAACTTTGATTGGGGAACTTGCAGGAATTAAAAATATATCTGAAAAAAAGGGTAAATTTTTATTTTTAGTACCTTTGGTTGCACTTGCAAATCAAAAGTACGTTGAATTTAAAGAACGATATGAAAACGAAGGATATTCAGTATCGTTAAGAGTTGGAATGGGAAGGCTCTCAGAAAATAAAGGGGGCGATATCAATTCAAGTATCGATTCTGATATCATAATTGGAACTTACGAAGGAATAGATTATTTGATAAGATCGGGTAAATTAAAAGATGTTGGAACGGTTGTAATTGATGAAGTCCACTCTATGAATATGGATGAACGAGGTGCGCGTCTTGACGGCCTTATTGGAAGATTGAGGTACTTATTCAACTGCCAGATGATATACCTCTCTGCAACTGTTGGAAATCCTGAAGAATTAGCATCAAAATTAGGATCAAAACTTGTGTTATACAATGGAAGACCAGTTCCACTCGAAAGACACTTAATTTTCACAAAAAATGATTACGGGAAATTAAATCTTGTAAATGATATTGTTAAACAGGAATTTAGCTCAAAATCAAAATACGGGTTTAGGGGCCAGAGTTTAATATTTACATTTTCAAGAAAAAGGGCAGAATATATCTCAAATTATCTAAATACTAAAGGAATAAAGTCAGATTATTACCACGGCGGAATGGAATACTCAAAAAGGCGAACTGTTGAAGATAATTTTTTAAAACAGAAAACGATGTGTGTGGTAACTACCGCAGCACTTGCAGCAGGTGTTGATTTTGCAGCTTCAACAGTAGTTTTAGAAAGCCTTGCAATGGGTGGAGACTGGCTAAACCCTTCAGAATTCCAGCAAATGTGTGGTAGGGCCGGAAGAAAGGGGATGCACGATAAGGGAAAAGTTTACAGCCTTGTTGAAATCGGCAAAAAATATCACGCTAAAATGGAAAATTCAGAAGATGAAATTTCGTTTAAATTATTAAATTCAGAACCTGAAGAAGTTTCTTTAGAATACAGCGAAGATGAAGAATTTGAACAGGTTTTGGCAAACGTTTGTGCCATTAAAAACTACAGAAGTAAGGTTACGATTCCCGATGTTTCAAAAGTTCCAGTTCTTGGAAAAAATTTGGGTTTAAATTATGTTTTAGATTCGCTTTCAAATTTCCATATGCTTGAATTACAAAATAAAAACATAAATACAACTCGATACGGATATGCAACTTCAGTTTCATTTTTGTATCCAAAAGATGCTGAAAAAATAAGGAAAAATTTACACAAAGACCCTATTGATTTGGTGGTGTCCATTTCACCGTTTGAAAACGTTTATATCCCAGCAAACTTGAAAAATAAAATCACAAAAACCACGAACACAAACATTCCAACAAGATTTACGGATGCTTTCGAAGTAATAAAAGAAAATTTTGAAAAAATAAAAGATAAGACCTTAAGAGATGAAATACTGCCATGGCTGATAGAATTTGATGAAATGATTGAAGAAGATATTATCAATTACAATTCCAAAAAAGTTCTTAATTTGAGAATAATCAAAAAAACACCGCTTCAAATATCAAAAGTCATTCATGACGTATTAAAACTTCAAACATACAGTGGAGATATCTATTCATACCTTGAAACTGCAATAAATACGCTTGATGCAGTTGAAAGAATTGGTAATATTTACAATAAAAAAATAGCAAAAGAATCTGCAATATTAAAGAAAAAAATGGAAAATCCGTATAAAAATTAACTAAAATCTATTTTTTTAATTCCAAAATACATATAAACGTCCATTGGATCCTCAGAATTAAACCTGTTTTCTTCTTTTGTGAAATTCAAGAATTCATTCAAGAATTCAATGCCCCCGCCATAATTTACAGCTTTTGGGTGTATCGAAAGGAAATATTTATATTCTGACTCCAAATACTCTTCTTCAGCCAAATTCAATTGATTTTTAGTATTATTTTCTTCGAGATACCAGGTATATTCCTTGTTTGTAATATTGTATGTATAAACACTATTGTTATTCATTTCAAAGGCATATTGTCCAATAATTATTGAAAAACCATTGTTAAGCATTGCTTTTTTTGAATCTTCGGAAATTCCATATCTTGGCGGAAGAATACAGGATATTTCATCAAATTTGTAAGTATTTAATATTTCAAGCGATTTCTCTATTTTTTCACTCGCGATGGAATAATTGCAGTCAAATTCTCTTTCAATGTGGTCATAACCGTGTAATTCAACGTTGTACCCTTTTGTTTGAAGATATCTAATGTATTTAACGAAATTTTGATTTTCTTTTAATGGGTTGTCATTTGCATGGTTTACTATCAAAAAAAGGTACGTTCTTTTAGAATAACCATATTTACTGATTACTTCATCAATTTCTTTTAAATCTTCTAAATAAACCGGGCTAACATCATGAATTAAGATTATTGGTTCAAAAAGATCTTCTTCGATTTCGTTAGAATTGTCTTCAAAAGAGTATCTAGAAAAATTTGCCGATAAAATTAAAATTAAGGTAAAAAGAATCAGGGTTTCCATTTTCAAAAATATCCCCATAAAAATGGTTAATAATTATTTGAAAATAGGGTGTTTTGAGATATATAAGACCATATTATTTATTAATCTAAATTAATAAATTAATATGTCCAAAATAAAAAGTGCGCCAGTCGGGATTTGAACCCGAGTTACTGGCTTGGAAGGCCAAAGTGATACCAGGCTACACCACTGGCGCACGTTCAAAGTTTAGAGATGCGGCCTCCGGGATTTGAACCCGGGTGTCGGCCGTGGCAGGGCCGTATGATACCAGTCTACATCAAAGCCGCTATTTTACTCCCTTTCTCACTCATCTCAGAGCATAGTACACATTGTAGCATATTATATATAAACTTTTCGGTTGAGTTAATTGCTAAAAGATTATTCTTTGAAATAAAAGAAAATTCCCATATTAATTTTATATACAAAAAATATTATAACTAGATAGGTAAGATTAGATTACTGTTTCGAGAAAATTTGGTTTTTGAGATTGGTTGGTCAAACTTCATTAGGAGGATCATTTATGGATTTAGGAACTACCAAATATATCATATATACCGAACTCATTGCAGACGGTTATGTCGAAAAACATGATGTAATCGGCGCAATTTTTGGTCAAACCGAAGGATTGTTGAGTAATGAACTCGATTTGAGGGATTTGCAAAAAAGTGGTCGAATCGGAAGAATCGATGTTGACCTTGAAAATATCAATGGAAAATCCTTTGCTAAAATAACGTTGCCTTCAAGCCTTGACAAGGTTGAAACATCAATACTTGCAGCAACTCTTGAAACGATTGACAGAGTTGGCCCCTGTTTTGCCACGGTTAAAATAACCGAAGTTGAAGATATTCGAGTCTCAAAAAGACAGTATATCACAAACCGAGCTAGATCTATTTTAAGAAAATTAATGGACGAAATGATTGACACCTACGAAATAACGGAAGAAATCAAAGAGTCATTAAGGACCGAAGAAATTATGGAGTTTGGACCGGAAAACCTTCCTTGTGGTCCAAATGTAGTCCATTCTGATTCAATTATTGTTGTTGAAGGAAGAGCCGATGTTTTAACTCTTTTAAGATGTGGAATTAAAAATACCGTAGCTGTTGAAGGAACCTCAGTTCCAAAATCAATTATGGAATTGACAAAGAAAAAAACAACTACTGCTTTTACCGACGGTGACAGGGGCGGAGAATTGATTTTAAAAGAACTCCTCCAAACTTGCGATATAGACTACGTTGCAAGAGCGCCATATGGTAAAGAAGTTGAAGGAACGTCTAAAAAAGAAATAATGAAATGTTTGAGGGCGAAAGTTCCGGTTGAACAGATCGTTGGAAATAACTGCAATAATTCATGTAATGTTTCTGAAGTTATCAATTCGAATTCTCCAGAAGAAATTGTTGAATCGGTAACTCCAAAATATTTTGAAAAAGTAGAAACACCGGTTACGGAACCTGTTTTTGATGACAATGTGGTTGAAGAAGAAACCGTTATTGTAGAACCTGTGAAAAAAACTGAAACTGAAATTATCGATGTTGATGCCGCAAACGAAAGTCAGGTAGATAAAAAATTCAGTGGTGTTAAGGAAATAGTCGATAGCATTAAAAATACAGGCAACGTTAAGTTTGTTGTTGATGGAACCGAAAAAACAAACACGTTTAAAGAATTTCTAACAAATATCCATGAAATCAAAAAAATGGACTTTTTTGCAGCAGATATGCCAATAAGCCAGAAGATAGTGGATTTACTTTATGACAAGACCCCTATAATTGTTGGAAAAGAAATAAATGTTACTAAAAAACCCGTAAACCTTCGATTATTTTCATTTGACGAAATTGTTGCTTAAAAACAATTTCTTTTTAAATTTAAAGGTGATTGAATGCATAAGGATGAACTCATCCAATTACACCAACTCTTAGTTTACATGAGAAAAGATTTGGCTAGAAAATTTGGAATCGAACTTGAAGAATCATTTAAAGAATATGATGAATTAAATATAAGGCCCCACCATATCCACAGGACCAAATCAGAACACACTTTTGCTATTTTTTTATTATCTGGAACAATTGGAAAGATACTGTCTGAAAAGGGCAATGTTCCTAGAAGTGTTGCGAGCAGGTTGAGCGATACCGGCGAAAAATTAAGTAAAGAAATTGCTAGAAAAAAACGATAATCTTTTTATTTTTGTTTAATTTAATTTTCAGGTGGTTATATGGTAAAAAACCTCGTAAATTCTGTTGAAAAAGTTGTTTTTGAAAAATCTACCAAAAAATTTGGGGTTTCAAGAATTTTAAAAGAAAATGACGATAAACCAGTTTTCATAAAAGATGTAAACGGATATCCAGTCATTGGAAATTTATGCACTAGAGACGTTATTGCAAACAGTTTAGGGATTGAAAAAGAAGATTTAATGAAACATATGGTTGAATCAATCGATAATGAGAAAAAGGGAGAATTAATTGTCGATGAAAGTTTAGAAAAACTCTATATTAATGATGATTTAGAAAAAATTCACGAATACCCAATTCCAACATACTATGGAAAAGACGCTGGGCCTTATTTAACTTCAGGAGTAGTTATCGTAAAAGATAAAGATGAAGGGGTAAACGCATCAATTCATAGGATTTTAGTTAGGCCTGATGGCAATTTAGCAATTAGAATGGTTGAACAAAGACACCTTCACTATATTTACAACAAAAATATTGGAAATGGCGAAGTAGACTGTGCAATTGTTATTGGAGTTCATCCTGCGGTCTTACTTGCGGCTTCAACCTCGGGAGATGTTTCATTTAACGAATTAAAGTACGCTTCAGCATTAATGAAAAAACCATTAAATTTAGTAAAATGTAAAACAGTCGATTTAGAAGTTCCAGAAGCAGAATTTATAATCGAAGCAAAAATAACAGCAGAAATGGTTGATGAAGGGCCATTTGTAGACATTACTGGAACATACGACGTTATAAGAAAGCAGCCATTGATCAAAATAACCGCACTTAGAAGAAAAGAAGAGGCAATATTCCACGCATTACTTCCAGGGGGAAGTGAACACAAAATCTTGATGGGACTTCCACAAGAACCTAGAATGTATAAGGGAATAAGAAACACTGTTCCATCACTTAAAAATGTTGCTTTAACACAAGGGGGATGCTGCTGGTTAAATGCTGTTGTTTCGATTGATAAAAAAACAGAAGGGGACGGTAAAAACGCAATCCTTGCAGCACTTGCAGCACACCCTAGTTTAAAACACGTAACTGTTGTAGATGGCGACATTAACATTTACGATGCAAATGACGTAGAATATGCTGTTGCTACAAGAGTTCAAAGTGATAAAGACATTATTATCATTTCTGGAGCTAAAGGATCGTCTTTGGATCCGTCAGCAGACCATAAAAATAAACTAACAGCAAAAATGGGAATTGATGCTACAATGAGTTTATTAAAAGGAAAAGAAGAATTTATTAGGGCAGAAATTCCCGAAAATGATGAATAATCTTAAAAAACTTATACTTTTTTAAAAACGTTATTTGAAAAAAATAATAAAATACTTAATTAATCTCTAATTAAGTCTTGTCCTTTTGTTACAACGATTTTACATGCTGTTGGCAATTTCATTGAACATCTTCTTAATGCTTCTTTTGCAGCGTAGAATTTTTCAGGGTTTACACCGATTGTGATGATTTCCTGTCCTTTTTTAACTTTTGCAGCTGTTCCAACAGCTTTACCGAATGATAATCTCATTCCATCGGAAATCCTGTCCGCACCTGCTCCTGCAGCCATTTTGTTTTCTCTTAAAATTTCGTGTGGGTAAACTCTGATGTTGAATAAGTATCCAGTTCTACCGCATTCTCTTAAGATGTATTTGTTACCGGCAATCCTTGAGGATTCCAAAGCGTTGTGTCTTATCAAGATGTCTGATTTTGATATAAGCTGTACTTCTACAGGGAATTCAACACTTGAGTTTCCCATAACGTAGTGAACAACTTTTGGTTGTGGTACTGCTCTTACGTACTCTTTTCTTGTGTATGATCTTCTTTCTGTGGTTCTGTAACATCTTGCTGGTCTTAGTGCCATAATTGTTCCTCCATATGTTTCGTGTTTGTAAAAAAGCCATTCATAAGCGTGCTACAATATACATCTATCTAATGATATATAAACATTTCTTAAAGCAGAACGTGTTAAAAAATTTAAAAAAGGTCTTTACTTCTTTGATTTTTTAAAGCCATTTATTCTTTTATTTATTCTGTGTTTTATTCCATCAATTCCGTAATTATCCCTCGTTATCGCTGGAACAAAATTATCAAGCCACTGTCTCCAAGGTGGTAAAAATCCGAGTGTTTCGGAAACTCTGTCAAGGTGGTTATCCCATTCGGAATTTTTTATTTTATCCATTTTATTTACAACAAATATCGGGTTTAATTCAAGTTCTTCCAAAAAATCAGCCATTTCGAGATCAATTGGAACTTCCCCTTTGTTATCCCATCTCTCAACGATATCGATGAAAGATTTAGCATCCAATATATGAATTGATGCAGCAATTGTATCTTTATTGTTTTCGACATAGTCTATTATCTGATCTTTAATTTTTTCCTGCGCTTTTTTTTCTATTCCTTCCATGAAACCAAAACCTGGAAGATCTACCAAAATATACGTTCCCATATCGTATTCACTAATTTTTAGTGTAACTCCGGGCTTTTTTCCCACCCGTACATTCTTTCCAGTTACGAGTTTTACAAAAGTAGATTTTCCGACATTTGAACGGCCCATCACAATTACTTTCGGTCGCTCATCAGCTTTCTTTTCGGTTCGAATATATTTTTTAAATTTTTGAATATCTTGTGTGCCACTAGTGTTATTTTCATTGTTCGTGTTTTCGTACTGCATGATTAATCCCTTGTTACTTGAAATATGTTGAAAGTAATTTTAAAACTAGATGATTCTTAAAATCATAATATGTGTCTAAATATGCTGCATATGCATCATACGGCGTTGAAAAATGACTGAAATAAGAGTGTACATCCATGTCATTAAAACCTTTTGTGCACATATAGTAAAAATTATCACTAGTCTGCATGTTCTTATAGATTTTATATTCTATTAACTCTTTTCGCTCTTTTTCATCAAATTGCTGTAAGTACTGGTTTAGATATCCTCTTATTTCTTTTAATTTCTGGAATGATAACTGCTGCATTTTACTTCCAAGCCATGCACTAATGTCTCTTTCTGAATCTGCCCATGAAAGGGTTGAAAATTCAAAAACATCGATAGTATCTTTTGATTTGCATAATTCAAAAATTTCAGAAGGCGTTGCATATTCGATGTGGTTGTGGTTATCCAGTTCTTTTGGAAGGTGCCTTAAAAATTCAAAAATTCCGGTATCATACCACTGGTGCTCTCCAAACGTTTCATAATCCATGTATAAATTTATACAATCTCCAGGAGTATTTGAAAGCCAGTTTGCATATTTATCAGCCATTAACGGGTATTCTTTCCAGTCTCTCGAAGAAAATCTAAATCCTATATCATCGCTTAAATTGTAATTTCTAAGAAGTACATTTAATCCACTTAATGAGCTGTAAACGTAATTTGGCGACCTCCAGTCTAAAATACGGTTAGTGCCTTCGGTAAACATTCCGTTAAATCCCATTTCTTTAATCGTTTCCGCAATTTTGTTGTTAAAAATCAGTTCGGTATTTCTAAAAGTCGTTGTTTTGTATCCAAAAAGTTCTTTTATCAGTTTTTTATGTTCGAGAATATCTTCTTTAAATTCGTCGTGTTCTTCAAAAAGACTCGATAATGAATGGTGGTAAGTTTCACCTAAAAATTCCACATTTCCAGTTTTTGCTAAATCTCTGAATAATTCAACGACTTCTTCATTAAATTCGAGAGCCTGCTCTAAAAAAACACCCGTAATGCTGTAAGATATCTCGATATCATAATTATCGATTAATTCAAGCATTATCATATTTGATGGGATGTAGCACTTATCTGCCACTTTATTGAAAATTTCCTTGTTTAATTCTACGTCGACATAGCGGTTCCAAAGATCCCCACTGTTTGAATTTACAGATTTTCTAAGCCTGTTCGGTTGATGGACCTCGAAATTAAGAGACAGCAACACAATTATCCCCCACAGATTTAAAGTACATGAAAATAGTGTATTTAATAGTATATAATATATCTTAATTTATGGAATCAATATGTCAAAATCTCCGTGAATTGCAATTATAAACATTGCATGCGACCATCCTAACGGCATTGCAGAAATTGGAACCCCTAAATCTTTGTGTATCTGCTCAGGCATCAAACCACTGAATGTATATTTGCACGCCCAATCAAATAATTCTGAACATTTCTCACGGTAATTTTCTAAAATCTCTTTTTTAATCGATTTATTTTTTGAGAGGGTGTAAACAAGCATTTCGTAATACATGTAAAGCCATAATGTATTTATAATCCAAGGATTTCCGCCGAAATAAACGTCTTCAGGGTATCTTCCAATTCCCCCAACTTTATAATTAAATGCGGACTCTATCTGATCTGCTGTTGCAACCATTTTTGGGTCGTCTGCATTTACTAAATTAAATGGAAAACTTATCCCAAGTATACTTGAATCCAAAGCTTCGTCTTTTGGATGAAGTGCCTTTAAAAAGCGATTTTTATCATTTAAATATATTTTTTCAACAACTTCTTCTTTTAAAAATTCGCTTGCATTTTGCCATTTTTCAATAGATTCACTATTCTCTTCCAAAATTTTTGCAATTTCTATTGCTGATTTCAATCCGCCATAAACTGAACCCAACGTGTATGTAAAAACACCATATTTCTCTTCCCACAAGTCATAGCTTGGATAAAGAGTTACTGCCACATTTGAAAGATAATCTGCTGCTTTTTTTATCATTGCCCAATTTTTCTTTAAAAATTTCTCATTATCGCTCTTTCGGTAATGAATTAAAGCTGCCCAAAGCGTAGTTCCGACCTGATCAATTTGTATTGCAGTTAATCGGGGAATTCCATTGATATAGTAACTCTGAACCCAAGAACCATCCTCATTTTGGGTTTTTCTGCACCATTCAAAATATTTTTCAACGATACTGGATTGACCACAGAGAGAAAGTGCTACTGCGATGTAACCACCATCCCTGCACCAGACATGCCTGTAATCAGGATATAACGACGGTGATGCCATTATTCCTCCACCTCGATCACATAACAGTAATAATGTAAGAAACGATCTTTTACACAGATCTTCGCACATCATAACCCGATTTAATTCATTTGCACTGAGTTTACTGATCGTTGTTTCTAGTAAATTTTTCCAGTAAGAATTTGTAAGCTGGTAAAAATCTTCGTGGTTATCTATAACAACCTTGATTGAATCCATGATTTCCATTAATTTTTGGTAATCTCCATTGTACTGATTTATAATTATGTAAACGGAAACGGACTGTTTTTGACCGGGAAGTAATTTTAAATTCCACGAAATGGCACTATCAGTTATAAGGCCTGAAGAACTAGAATATTCTTTTAAAAGTCCATTTGCTATATCGAGTAATGCACTTTTATCGGATGAACGAACCCCACACTGGTAAGAATCGATTTTTTTATCACTTCCAATACACGTAGAATAAGTTCCATCATATTTTAGTATCGTCTGGTGGTCTTTAATAAATTGAACCGTGTTTTCTTTTGGAATTTCCCCCATTCGTAAATTTTCATAAAAAAATAGCTTTAAATCCTGAGTTTCATCGGTTTTATTCGAAATTGAAATCTGCTTTATAATAATATTGTGTGAAATTGGAATATAATCCCTTGATTCCATTAAAAACTCGTTGCATTCGTAAGTAGTTCTCAAAATATTCGTATCTTTTACGTAACTCTGGTTGATATCCCAGTTGTTATCCCATGCCCACTTGAGGCCGTGATTGAAAATTGCAAAAGAAGCGTCAAAAATGTGTTTTTCATAGCCGAGGCTCGGGTAAAACATGTATTCGATAGAACCTGAATCATCTATCTTTGCGAGGATATTTCCATTCCCAATAATTCCAACCATTAGCCCCACCCTGAAAAACTATTAAAAATTAGTTAAATAGTGTAAAAATCAAAAATTAAGTCTTATTAAATATATTAATCATGTTTTATAATAATTTATTGCTTCATCATTTCAATTGCACGTTTATATACCTGAACCGTTTGATTTGCGATTGCATCCCAGCTGTATTTCGTGTATGCATCATGCTTTGCATTTTTAATAATCCATTCTCTAAATCCCCAGTCCGAAATTACCCGATCAAGCCCCCATGCAATAGAATCTGCGTCTCGAGGGTAGACTTTGACTCCATTGTATTCGTGATTTATAATTTCACTCAAACCCCCAATATCGCTTGCAACTACGGGAGTTCCGGCAGCCATTGCTTCAAGAGCTACGATTCCAAATGGTTCGTAAACTGAAGGAATGACACAAGCATCTGCATATTTATACAATTTTTTTAAAAAATTCCCATTCTTAAATCCTAAAAAAATAACTCTATCCCTACAGCCTAAGGTCCATGCTATGTGTTCTAAATGTCCTTGCATGTGGCCCTCCCCTGCAACTATCAGTTTTGAACTTGGGTGCCCTATTAAAAATTTTTGAAATCCCCTTATTAAATGTTCAACCCCCTTTTGGTAAGCAAGCCTTCCAACGAAAAGAATCATGTTTTCATTATCAGAAAGCCCGAGACTTCGTCTAAAATTGTATTTTTCATTATCATTTCCATCGATATCAAATTCCCAAGGATTAACGCCATTATATATTACATTTACCTTTTCCCAAGGCGTATTGAATCCATAACACATTTCATCTTTAGTAGAATGGCTTACTGCAATGAGCTGGTTTGATTCGTAGCTTCCCCACCATTCTGCATCGTTAATGGCTATTGAATCTTCAGAATTAATTCCACCACATCGTCCCCGTTCAGTACTGTGAACTGATTGAACGTATGGTTTTTTTGCAGTGTGTTTTAAATTTGAACCTACAAACGAAGTCATCCAGTCATGGCAGTGTATAACGTCATAATTTTCAACACCCAAGCTCCCTATCTTTTTTTCAAGCGAATTTGCCATGAACATTGCCCATGTTAAAAAATTATTGTGCGAAATCGGTTTTACACGGTAAACATTTACCCCATTTACTTCTTCGTATTCTGGAAGGTCGTAACCTACCGTTATCACGTCGACTTCGTTGCCTGCCCTTACAAGCGCTTCAGATAACCCCTTACAATGTACTGCTAAGCCACCAACCATTATCGGATGGTATTCCCAAGTAACGATGGACACCCTCATTTTTTCCACTTACTCCCCTTCAACGATTAAAAACTAATATATTCTCCATTAAACATATATTTTCATTAACATATAAAAAGTAAGGGAGTATGTTAAAAGGGGTATTTTTATGAAAATAGCAATATTGACACCGACAATTGCACCTTTGACGTCAATAGGGGGACTCGGGGATATTTTAGAAGATTTACCAAAATTTTTAAAAAATTTAGGAAATGAGGTATTTGTAATAACATATGACCATCAAAATAAAATTTCGAAAAGACCTCATGAAATTATAAAAAAAATAGAAATAAAATATCAGGGTTCAAAATTCTTCTTTGATGTGATAAAAACAGTTCATCCTGAATCCAATTTTGAAATTTTTGCATTTAGTAATTCAGAAATTAATTCACTTGATAACTGGGATCCGATAAAATACGAAATTTTTGCAGATTTAGTTGTATCTTTTTTATCAGACATTGAAAATATTGAATGTGTTTCGGGCCATGACTGGCCATGTGGACTTGCAATTGCAAAATGCCATGAAAAATTAAATCTTCCAACGACACTTACAATACATAATGAAGCATTTAAAGGCCCAATAATTGAATATAAGGGTCATGTACTTTCATTTTTAGAACATGGAATATATTTTAGCGATGCATTTAATACAGTAAGTCCAAATCATGCCGAAGAAATACGAAATTTGGATTTTTTGAAGAATTTATCCAAAGATAAACCGTTTCATGGAATAATTAATGGAATAGATTCTGAAATTTATGCTCCAGAATATATAGTCGAAAGAATGAAAATTTTGAGTAATGGAAAATTAAATCCAAAAGATTATTGCTACATTGAAAACTACGATATCTCAAATGCTGCGAAAGTAAAACCCCAAATAAAAGAATCATGGTTTTGCAACTGCAAAAATTTGAAAAAATATATTAATGATTGGAACGAGATGGATAAAAGTAACATTTCAGGCAGCAATATTGAAATATATGGAAGTATTAAAGGAGAATTGAAAACTCCATTGATTGGATTTGTTGGTCGGGCAACATATCAGAAAGGATTTGATTTGATATTTGAAACGATGCCAGAAGTTTTGGAAGAAAATAATGCGAGTTTTATACTTCTATCAAAAGGGGAAAAGTCGATAGAAGAAAACATAAAGGACTTTGCAGAAAGCTATCCAAACAAAATAATGGCCTTGGTTGGACACTGTCCCCCAATAGTTCCAATTATATATGCTGGATGCGACTGGACTGTTGTACCATCTCTTTGGGAACCTTGTGGATTAACCCAGATGGAATCTATGGCTTACGGAACCCCAGTAATTGCAAGAAATACTGGTGGATTAAGTGACAGCGTAATTTCACTTCATCCAGATCCGCACAAAAACCCAAATTTCGACATTGCTACAGGAGTTTTATTTAACGATTACGATAAATCAGGGTTTAAATGGGGTATTGAACATGGACTTTATTGGACATTCTATAATTTAGATGAAGCGTGTCTTTTTATAAATTATAAACACGTTCACTGTCCAGAAAGTCCATATGAAGAAAACAGCCCGTTATCACTGATGATTAAAAATTGTTACTACCACGTACAAAAAAACCTGAGCTGGCAGAATAACGACAGTGCTGAACGATACAGGGCACTTTTTGGCGGTGCAATGTACAAACACTATTTTAAATAATTTTAATTATTTTTTGGGAGGAGTAATATGAACGGGGAACTATCCTTCAAATACGATAATGTAATGGAAGAAAGTTTAGGGAATTCTGGAATTAGTATAAATGAATTAGAATCTTTTAGAGACGAATCTTCCAAAACTATTGAAATTTTAAAGGAAAAAGAATTAAATGGTAATTTAGGATTCCTAGATGTTTTGAATGATAATTTGGATAGATACCAGGAATTAAAAGAGTATTCCAAAAATTTTGAAAATATGCTAATTATTGGGATAGGTGGATCAAATTTGGGGTTAAGAGCCACTGAAGCTGGAATACTTGGAAATTTTTCATCAAGATATGAAATTCCAAGAATATTTTATATGGACAATTCTGACCCCGAAAAAACCCAAGATATCCTTTCAAATATCGATTTAGAAAAAACTCTCGTGTTTGTAATCAGCAAATCTGGAAACACAGTTGAAACTCTCGCAAATTTCTTTATAGTTAGGACTTTGATGAAAAAGAAAAATATCGATTTGAAAAAACATGTAGTTTCAATAACTAGCGGTGGAGAACTTAAAAAAATTACTGAAAAAGAAAATTACATTCATTTTGAAGTTCCAGAAAATGTTGGGGGAAGATTTTCTGTTCTATCATCTGTTGGAATTGCACCTCTTTCGTGTACTAACGTAGATATTGAAAAATTAATTGAAGGCGCTAAATCCATGGAAAAATCCTGTAAAAAAGAAGATATTTTCAAAAATCCAGCCCTACTGAATGCAGTAATCCATAAAATTATGTATAACCGTGGAAAAACCGTTTCGGTAATGATGCCATACATTGAAAGACTTAGAAGTTTTGGAATGTGGTATGGACAGCTCTGGGCTGAGAGTTTAGGTAAAAAAGGTTTTGGACAGACCCCTGTTATTGCAGTTGGTGCAACAAGTCAACATTCCCAGCTTCAACTCTATATGGATGGACCAGATGATAAAATTGCGACATTTTTAAAAGTAAATAAATACAAAAATGATTTAAAAATTGAGTATGAGTATGAACACCATCTTTCAGGCCATAATTTATCAGAAATAATCGGTTCAGAACTGGTTGGAACTGAAAACTCGATGACACATAATAATGTCCCAAATGTGAAGATTTCGCTTTCAGAATTAAACGAAATTACTTTGGGAAAACTTTTCCTGATGTATGAGATGCAGACTGCCATTTCTGGAGAACTTTACGGGATTAATGCATTTGACCAGCCTGCAGTTGAATATGGGAAAAAAATAGCCCATGAATGTTTAACTGGCTCAAAAATTAATTCTGAAAAATATCTAAATGGAAAATATACTATAACTTCCAAATAAGTTATTTTTGAGGGGTATGTATGGAACTGCTTAACCAATTTAAAAACTTTTCAAACGTATCTATTTTTTTAGCATATAATGTAAATGTCGATGCATTGAAATATTTGGCAGATTCATCAGATATTGAAAAATTAAAAGAAAATTTTAGTGATTCCGACATTGGATTAAAAATCGAAGAATACCCTAGAACAATTGAAAAACCGATAGATTTTGTTGCGAGGCTTATTCATGCCATGAAATCGGGAAAACCTGCAGAAGTTCCTTTGAAAAATAATTTAGAAATTGAACCTTTTTTTAACGGTTTGAATTATAATGAAGAACGAATTGGTGGCCAGGTTGGCATAATCTCAAATTTGCTTTCTATTTTGAATTTAAAAAGAATAATTTTCTATTCACCAATTTTAGCAAAAAAACAGGCTGAAATGTTTGAAAATAATGAAAATTTAGTATTCCCAAATTTAATCGATGGAAAATTAGTTTTAAAAAAACCAATTGAATCTTTTAAAAACGATGAACTTAAGATAAACCGGATTTTCGAGTATAAGGAAGATATTGAATTTCATTTACAGAATGAAAAAATTATAACTCCGCGATCTAATCGATTTATTGTCGCATCTCGCCCTGAAAATTTGCGAATTGAAATAGAAAAAGGATTGAAAAATCATCTACCCGATATTGGAAGATTGGTTGATTGTGCAATAATTTCAGGGGTTCAAGCAATAAAAGAGGAATATTCTGACGGAAAAACTGCGGAATACTATTTAAATCGAGTTAAAGAAGATATAAAATTGTTAAAAAAAGAAAATAAAGACTTAAAAGTCCATTTTGAATTTGCATCTATCCAGAATACTGAAATGAGAAAAAAAATTGCGGAATCAATTTTACCCGAAGTTGACTGTGTTGGGATGGATGAAACTGAAATTGCAAATATAATCCATGTTTTAGGTTACGAAGAATTAAGCGAAGGAATTTTAAAATACAGCAGAATTGAAGATGTGCTGAAAGCTTCAAAAATACTCCTTGAAAGATATAATTTAGAAGGAATGCAGGTTCATACGCTCTATTATATAATGTATCTCTGTAAAAAGGGCGGTATTTTAAGCGATAAATCGTTAGAAAAAACCCTTGAATTTGCGACAATTTTGGCATCAACAAAAGCTGCACTCGGACAGATTTCAAATGTTGGCGATTTAAAAATTGGGCTTGAAATACCCCATAATAAACACGGCCAATTGCTAAAAGAACTAGTTGAAAAAATATCAAAAGAAAAAGAATTAGAGGATTATAGAATTATTTTAGTTCCTTCAAGAATCGTTGAGAACCCAAAAAGTACCGTTGGACTTGGGGATACAATTTCAGCAGGTGCTTTTGTTGGTTATGTTTCAGAACTAAAAAAATTAAAAAATAAATAATTTATTGGGTTGGACATGAGCCTCCAAGCGCAGGTGGTGCTTTATCATCCACACCAGGCCTGTAACCAAGCTCTTTTCTTGTTTTTTCCTGAATTTTGTGGAATATTCTTGCAACCGGAATTTCCATAGGACATACATCTTCACACTGTCCACAATTTACACAGCTAAATGCCATGTGAGACATTCTGACCCCTTGGAACATTATTGGATCAGGTGGAATTGATCCTGTGTCGATGTAGTCTGCAGTGAGGGCACATTCCTTACAGAAACATACTGGACATACATCCCTACAACCGTAGCATTTTATACACTTATTCCACTGCCTGTTCCATTCTTCAATTGATGGATATTTTTCTTCAAGCCATTTATTCTTGTAGTCTTCACCCATTTTTAACATTGAGCTTTCTACTTTGGCCCTTATTTCAATTCCTTTTGGATTTGGGGCTTTTGTTTTAACATACCCATCTTTTTCTGCATCTTTAAGTAACTGCTTACCTTTTTCAGTGCATACTTCCATGAAGGTATATTTTCCAGCATCTTCTCCGATTACACCCCAGTTTCCAGCAGCAATATCTGCTTTTCGTGGGATTTTTTCGTCACATCTCTGGCAGTTTACTCTTCTTCCGTAGCCGTTGTCTTCGAGATCGTGCATTTTAACTTCTTTGTGGGATCCGTCTTTCATAACAATTATGAATTTACCCTTGTCGATCTCTTCTTTTACAACATCCTTAGGATCTACTTCGTAAAATAATTTTATCATTTCCATTGCAGTTTTTGGAGGAACCGTTCCACCGCAATTTAATCCAATCATGTAGACGTTGTCAAGATTAATCTGGACCCTTTTTGCAAGTTCAACGATTGCCCTCATGTCGCAAGGTTTTACTGGAACTGCAATTTTTACATCTTGCAAATATTCTTTTATAATTCCGCCCCACATCGTTGGAGCGCAGTGTAGAGAACCTGCAGTACTCAACAAATCTTCTGAAGATGTAACAAACGTTGGAATTGCGTCATATACATCTAAACCTTTTTTCAAAGCTAAAACACCATCTACAATACCCTTGTCTAAAAGATATTTGAAAAGTGCAGTAACTGCACCACCACATTCTCCTTTTTCGAGTATTGCAGGGTCAGAAGCCTGTACATAATACATTTCATTGCTCATGATATCCCTCGTTTAAAATCCCGATTTTGGGAAAATTATATTTTTTCCACCTTTGCAGCACATACCTTGTATTCTGGGATTTTACAGTTTGGATCCTGAGCAGGATTTGTTAAGATGTTAGCTGCAGTTTCTGCAAAGTGGAACGGCATAAATACAACACCTTGTTTGATATTTGGTGTTACTTTCGCATTTACAACGACTTCGCCCCTTCGGGTTGAAACTTTGACTTTCTGTTTGTTTTTAATTCCCATATTTTTGGCATCTTCGGGATGAATTTCAACAAATCCTTCGTTTATTTCATCAGCCATATGCTTACTTCTTCTGGTCATTGTTCCTGTGTGGTAGTGGAAAATGATCCTACCGGTTGTAAGGGTCATTGGGTATTCCAAATCTGCCATTTCGTCTGGATCTGCATAGTCTATTGCAAAGATATTTCCAAGTCCATCTGGAGTTAAACATTTTTCACAGTGGAGAATTGGAGTTCCTGGGTCTTCACAGGTTTTACATGGCCAGTGGAGTCCATCTACACCAAGTCTTTCGTAAGTTACACCTGCGTATTGAGGAGTTACTTTTGAAATTTCTTGGAATACTTCTTCAGGAGTATTGAAATTAAATAATTCCCCTTGACCCATCTTTTCAGCAATCATTTTCACGATTTTCCAGTCAGCAATTGCTTCACCAGGAGAATCTACTGCTTTGTTGATTTTTTGGATTCTTCTTTCAGTATTTGAGAAAGTTCCATCCTTTTCAGCCCATGAAGCCCCAGGTAAAACTACATCTGCAACCTGTGCGGTTTCTGTTAAGAAAATATCTTGAACGATCAATAAATCAAGGCTTTTCAACGCATGTTCTACGTGGTGAATATCCGGATCTGAAACCATCGGGTTTTCACCCATTACATAAATACATTTAACCTGTTCTCCAGCTTTTGCAAGCATATCTGGAATCGAAAGACCTACATTTGGATCAACAGATGTGTTCCATGCTTCTGCATATTTTTCATGGTTTGCAGGAACTGCCTGGTATCCCGGGAATACGTTTGGAAGTGCACCCATGTCACATGCTCCTTGAACGTTATTCTGGCCCCTTAATGGATTTACACCAGTTCCCGGTTTTCCAATATTTCCAGTAATCATTGCCAAATTGCAGCAAGATTTTACGTTATTTACACCGGTTGTGAATTGCGTTATACCCATACAGTAAAGTATCGATGCGGCACCTGCACTACCATACATTTTAGCAGCTTCGACAATTAATTCCGGAGCTACACCAGATAATTTTGACGCATACTCGGGAGTATAGGTTTCAAGAGTTTTCTTAAGTTCTTCGTATCCTTTTGTCCTATTTTTGATGAATTCTTCATCGATTAATTTTTCTTTCACGATTACATTCATTATTGCATTTAAAACTGCAATATTTGTACCGGGTAATAACTGTAAGTACAAATCAGCCTGTTTTGCAGTTGGAGTGTATCTTGGATCTATTACAATTATTTTAGTTCCCTTTTCTTTTGCACGAACGACTCTTCTCGCAATCAAAGGGTGTTGTTCAAACGTATTTGAACCGATTATGAATATACAGTCTGCATCTTCTATATCCGAAATTGAATTTGTCATAGCACCTGAACCAAAGGCTTGCCCTAAACCGACCACAGTTGCCGAGTGTCAAAGTCTCGCACAGTGATCAACATTATTAGTTTTCATTACTGTTCTTGCAAATTTTTGAAATACATAGTTGTCTTCATTGGTACATCTTGCAGATGAAAAGAATCCGATTTCTTCAGGGGAATAATCTTTTAATTTACCAGAAATCAATTCTAGTGCTTCATCCCATGATGCTTCCACCAATTCTCCATTTTTTCTGATCAATGGAGTTTTCAACCTATCATCACGGTGTACAAATTCGTGACAATAACTACCTTTAATACAGGTTTTTCCCTCGTTTACAGGGTGTCTTTTAAAAGGATTGGTCCCAACAAGTTTGCCATCCTTTACTACGAGGTCCACACCGCAACCTGTACCGCAATATGGACAAATCGTATGAATGAAGTTTAATTCCATTTTTTGATCACCATTTTAGTTATAAAATGGCAAGTTTGGTTCGATTAAAAAGACGGTGTTCCTAAAAACTGGTTCACACCATCCAGTTGTGCTATTATAATTTATTATGACATAATGGATAAGATTAAATGAATAAATTGAAATATAAAAAATGGTAGATATAGTTAAGTATTTTATGTAGGCTAATGTAGGCAGATAAAGTTAGGCTATTTTATCTGAACTATTTGGCTAATTTGGCTAGTTAAACTCTAATGGGTTAGATACGGGATGTGTCCGCCACTCAGGCATCATCCACATTCTAATTTTAGGCTATTTTTACTAAATCCCCTGATTCAATATCCATTACATATCCATCGATATTGATATCTTTAGGGAATGCAGGGTGGTTTTTCAAAAGTTCAACACCTTCGATAACATTGGTTTCTTCGCAGTACATTCTGCCAAGCCATGCTTCAAAATCAGGTGTGAAATTTGGATTTGCACCTCGCTCTACCATTTTTTTCTTAACAGTTTCAAAGTCTGCAGCTGCCATTCCACAATCTGTATGGCCTATAACCATGATGTCTTCAACATCCAAAAGATATACTGCGATCACTAGTGACCTGATTACATCTTCGGTTATGATATTTCCTGCGTTCTTGATTACTTTTGCGTCACCTTGAGCTATTCCGAGCTTTTCGGAAAGGAAGTTGACAAGCCTTGTATCCATGCAGGTCACAATTGCGAGTTTTTTCTTCGGTTTTGCGTTTTCTCCCAAGTTATAACCTCCATGTATCTTTAGATTTTTCGGACACCAATTCCATAGATTTTAGGCTTCCAAAGATTTGGAATACCCATTATTCCGAAAAATTTGTAGTCTTTTGCTACAATTCCGTATAGTTCTATAATATCCCCTTTTTTTATTCCTTCCGGAACAGGAGAAATTAAGTTGGAGAATATTTCTCCAGTATTATCTTTAACTCGGATAGTTGGTTTCGTAGAAATTCCATATATTACTTTATCCAATTTTCCTGTGACTTTGACTCTCTGATTTAAGCTATCTTTGGTTATTTCCGATATATTGTATTCCTCAGCGTAGTTTACGTATTCGGGGAGGAGTTGATCTGATAATTCTTTATTCATCTGAGAAATTTTAATCGGAATTAATGTTAAACCTAAGATAAATGGAATTGCCATAATTAGTATCCATATATTTCTACTAACATAGACAGACCACGCTGTAAATACTAAACATATTATCAGCGAAATAAATGCTGATGGCGTGGTTTTTGCGTGTCTTTTTAGATCACTTAGAGATACGTTTAATTGCATTATAACACCAAAAAGATGAAGTTAATGTTCTTCATCTTTAGATTTTTTTACCGTATGCGAACTGGTAGATCATTGATACGAATACCACTGCACCGATGATGTTTCCAATGGTTACTGGAATGATATTCCAAAGCCACCAGTCTGCAACGCTTACTGTTGCACCAAGCATCATACCTGCAGGGATGAAATACATGTTTGCCACACAGTGCTCAAATCCGGTTGCAACGAACGCCATGATTGGGAACCATATCATGAAGAACTTACCGAGAATACTCGTTGAAGCCATTGAACCAATAACTGCAAGGTTAACTAACCAGTTACAACCAATACCTTTAACAAGTGCTGCAAGCCATCCGACAGATCCTGCTGCCATGTATGGTAAAACTTTAGCTTGAGCGGTGTTTATTGCTGATTGACCAAATGCATTTACACTAGCTGCACCGGTTGTCGTGTCAAATGATCTCAATGGACCAAATGCCATCATTGAAGCATATATTAAGGAACCAATAAGGTTACCAATGTAAACATAAATCCATACTTTTATCAACTGTGCATAGGAAGCCTTTCTCTGGAAAACTGCTACAGGCAGTAACATCATATCTCCAGTAACCAGTTCCATTCCTGTTAAGATAATCAAGATCAGCCCTACGGGGAACACTGCGGCTGCCATGAATTTACCAAAACCGGCACCTAATGCCGTACCTATTCCTGTTCCTACAACGGTAGCGAGTCCACCACCTATTGCAATGTAAGCGCCGCCCATAACTCCTCTGACAAGAAGTTGGCTTGGACTAAGGTTTCCTTTTACCTGACCTGCATTTCCTGCAAGTTCCACCATTTTGTCGGGTGGGTTTACATCCATGATATTACCTCCATGTGAATATTGTGGTCTTGTGGGGTACTACCACCACATATGTATGTATTATATATTATAGTTATCGGTTGAGAACGTATCATAAAGGTTAAATACTGTATTATATTAAAAAAAGAGAGTAATTTACACGTATTAATTAATAATTTTTGTTAATTAATATTAATTAACTTCAAGTTGTTGAAATTTTTTAGTATTCTAACTTTAAAAAAATAAAAAATGGGTTTAAGCCATTGTGAACTGGCCTTCGTCTGCTTTAACTGCGGTACCGTATCCTAAAAATTTACCATCTGCACAAGCAATCCTAAAAGCTACTAATCCCATACCGCCTTTAGCAAGTACTTGTTTTTTTAAATCTTCAACGATAGCATCTACATTATCAGATACTGCAGAGACTATGCCCATATAGTACAGCCCGAGCCCGGGAATGTCATCTGCAGTGGTAATTATAAACTTTCCTTCAAAAACCATAAGGACACCTCTTAGATATACGCGCCCCACAAAACCATTCATAATTTTGATATTGAAAATATATATAATTTATTATCTGGATATTTGTATGTAAAATTATAAAATAAATATTAAGATCATTTTAAGGATAATATTTATTCAAATTTAAAAAAACTCTAAAAAATCGCCAGTACTCTTTTAAAAATATAATATTTTAAAAAAAATAATTCAGTTTATTGGGATTCGGTAGATATTGGAAGGAGTATGTGGAATGTACTTCCCTTTCCAAGTTCACTTTCAACCCAGATCGAACCTTTGTGTGCTTCGACAATACTTTTACAGACTGCAAGTCCAAGACCTGATCCACCTTTTTTCCGCTTTGTTGATGAATCAACCTGGTAAAACCTGTTGAATACTTTTTCCATGTCTTTTTTAGGAATACCTGCACCGTGATCAGTTACTTTCAAATGAACGTGTTCGTCCTCTAAAACACCACTTATCATAATGGATTCATTTGCAGGACTGAATTTTATCGCATTTTCTATCAAATTAGTGAGAACCTGAGTAATCCTATCTTTATCTGCTTCAATAGTAATTTCTTCAACTTCCCTGTTTAATTTAATATTTTTTTCAGTTGCAAGCGGCTTTAAATATTCGATAACATCGCATACTATTCCTTTAAGATTTACCTTTTCGCGGTACATCTCAAGTTCTCCACGTTCAATCTTTGAAAGATCAAGCATACTCTCAATTAATCTCCTAAGTCTTACGATGTTATCGTCTGCAACCTGCAAACACTTTTTCTGGGAATCGTTTATTGCACCCATTGTACCATCAAGGACCAGTTCAACGTAACCCTTTATTGAAGTAAGCGGAGTTCTTAATTCGTGTGAAACAATTGCAATTAATTCGGATTTTAAATTATCGAGTTCTTTTAATTCATTATATGATGCCTTCAATTCTTCTGCGTGTTTCTTTAGCTTTTCATCAGAAATATTGATTTGAGTTGCCATCTTGTTAAATGCTTTTGCAAGTTCACCAAATTCATCGTCAGAATCAACAATGACTTTTTGATCGTATCTTCCATTACTTACCCGTTCGGCACCCTGCTTTAATTGTTCAAGTGGACTTATTATTCCTCGATTTATAAGGTATGAGACCATCAAGGCAATAAATAATCCAATCAATCCAACTGCAAAGGTTTGATTTCTAACATCTGCCTGTAATGCTAAAAACTTACTTTCGGGAGTTCCGACAAATAACATTCCTATAATTTTGCCATTTGAATCATAAATTGGCTCATAAGCCGTTAAATACCATTCATTTACAACAAAAGCCCTACCATAGTACGTGTTTCCATCCAAAACAACATATTTATAGACCTCTTCTGAAACAAGTGTTCCAATTGCCCTTCCACCATTGTCCTGAACATTTGTGGATATCCTGACACCACCTAAAAATATTGTTGTAGCATCTTTTGAAGCGTCTTTTACAGTATCCACAATAGAATAATCCTTATTCAGAATATCTGCTGCCATTGCAGCCCCAAGTAAAGTTCCATCTTCATCATAGATTGGTTCAATAGATATCAAAGCCATTGCACTATCTTGAACACTTTCCGTAGAATCTATCGAATCTTCTGTTCCTTTTATATCAATATTTACTATTTCATCAACATTTTCGTATTTTATGGCTTCTTTATCGAGAACTTCTATTGAGGTGTATCCAGTACTGTTTATTACCATTTTAAAAAGACTTTCATAAGATTTATCCCCGGTTACATCAGAATTCGACCTTGCAATTACATTTCCATCTTTATCAAAAAAAACAACAAAATCAGGATCTGATGCATCCTTATAAGATAATGCCACATTTTTCAGTTCCAATGTATTGCCCTTCTTTAAAAGATCAACAGTATCCCCATTAGAAACGATATACTTGTTCATTGCAGAAATTTTATCCAGTTTAAGAGTTACCACACTCTCTGCAGTATTTAAATCATCATTTATTTTTTCCTGTGCCTGGTTTGTCATTTCGGTGTTTATCGTATCAGTAGATACCGCACCGAGCATTACTATTGGAATTAACGCCGTGATTATGGAATAAATTATTAATTTAGTTCCCAATCGTTTAATAGGAGGTATAGTGTTCATTTCAATCCCCTAACCCTTAATGTAATTTAATTTTTATTAAGTATTGAACTAACCTTTTCCATTAAATCTTCCCTATCAAAAGGTTTAACAACACAATCATCAACTTTTTTATTAATCGCAGTTTCAAGAGTACTCATTTGTGCATTTGCAGTCAATACAATTACAGGAATCTCAAAACCTTCATTTCTAATTTTATCCAAGAACTCCCATCCTGTCATTCCTGGCATCATAATATCAAGAATAATTAGATCTGGATTCTCCTTAACCTGTTCGAGCCCCTGATATCCATCATGTGCCACGATAACTTCATAATTATTAATTTCTAAAATAATTTTAACGAGATTCAATATATCTTCTTCATCTTCAACTACTAAAATTTTTTTCATTCGATACACCTAATTTAGGGTTAAATCATCATAATTGGCTTTGATTTAAAAAAGATAGACTTGTGGTACTCAGAGCACACATCACATATATAAATATGACCTCATATAATAAGCAAAAAAAACTATGACCGTATAATATTTATAGATTACGAAGCACATTTATATTGTTATTTAAATTACTGGTACTTTAAAATTATTATTTAATCTAAATACTGGTGTTATTGTGGAATTTATCGAATTCGGGTACGGTACTTCAACAGATGAAAATTCTTTAAAAGCGGGGGCTCATGCTGCATCCAATGCTTTGAAAATGATGAAGAAGTATTCAGAAAAACCAAATATTGTATTTTTATATTCTTCTCCAGACTATGATCCTGAAGAAGTTCTTAACGGAGTAAAGTTAATTCTTGGAAACACTGTACAGATAGTCGGTGGAAGTTCAAAATTCCAAGTTTGTGGAAATAAATTTTTGGAAAACGGGGTTTCGATTGGAATTTTGGGTTCAAAATACTTCAGTACCGGAATGGGTGTCGGACTTGGAATTTCGATAAACCCAAAAGAATCGGGAAAAAAAGCAGTTAAAGATGCAGTTGAAAACCTCGGGATGCTTCCAAAATTGCTTTATGTAATAATGGATTTTTGTAAATGCGAAGAACAGGTTTTAAAAGGAATTGTTGAAGAACTTGGGGTTACAATCCCGATTTTTGGAGGAGTTTCCTCCGATAATTTCGAATTCGAACATACATACCAGTATGGAAACGATGTTTATCTCGACAGTATTGTTTGCGTCGCATTTGGTGGGGATATCGTACCAAAAATATCATACAATGACCACGAGTACAAAGAACATCATGGAAAATTGGAAAATGTAATAAATAAATCAGAAAAACGTGCTATTGAAGAAATAGGAAATATTTCTGCAATAAAAAGATATATTGAAATTTCAGGATATGAGGGTTCTGTAAAAGACCTTGAAAAAGACCCTAAATTCTATTTATCACATCCTTTAGGTATTTTGGATACTGCAGGAGATATCCATTTTAAAGGTCCGATAGCAATTAAAAATAAAAAATTAATTACAGGGTCCAATATAAGCAACTCAAATGAATTAAAAATAGAAACTATTGATAAAAATGAATTGAAAAAGATATTTGAAACCAACACAAATGTTTTGAAGAATACTCAACCACATTATGACCCTGCATTTACATTTTACAATATTTCATCGTTTTTATCAGAAATTGATCCTGAAGAAATTGAAAAACTGATTGAAAATTCGGATATAAATCCGTTTTTTGGAAGTTCGACTTTTGGAGAAATATCTTTTAGAAAATATGGAAACTATTCAATGAGCATGTGTTCTTTTGCACCAGATTTAGTTACGATAAGTGCAAAAGAAGGAATTCACATGTTTACAAAACACCCTGCAACAAAAGAAACACTTTTAAAAATCCACGAACTTGGAGGTTCGGTAAAAGTTGAAGAACTTGCAAAATCGCTTGGAATACATAGGAGATCTGCATACGATAGGATCGACCCACTCTTAAAATACGGTTTTATCGAAAAAGACCAAGCAGTAATCACTATCACTGACTTTGGAAAACTTCTGCTTAAATTCGAATTTTAATTAAAAAAAATAAAATAAAAAAATTTAAATTAAATCTATTGATGTTAATCTTTTCGAAATTAAATTCAATATATTTCGCAAATTTTCTTCGTTATTGTAGCTTTCAACAATTTTCAAGAGTTCAGCCCTATCCATTTTTTTGTATTCAATTACATATTCTGTAATTAATGGAATACATCTTGTAAGTTCATCGATTATTGAAATTGTTGATTTTCTTGCGGTTCTTGAAAGAGGGTTTAAATCGATTGCAATTACCGTTTTTCCCATTTTAACGAGTGCTTCAGCCCTATCTCCATCTTCCAGGGGAACTAAAACTACATCTGCAGTGTAAATTCCAGATTCTGAAACTTTTCCCCTCAAGTGATCAACACCGGGAATTTGTTTATCTGCATTATCAATTCCTAAAAGAACAATTCCATCCCCAATATCACTTTCAAATACATCTTTTATTTTTTCTTCCCGTTCACTTGTCCTGTAAAATAAATTAACTTCTATTTTGCCATTTAATTCTTTTGCTAACTCAACAAACTCGTCTTTTGCCAAAGCTACGCTGTTTCCATTTACCGAAATTACTGGGTTTTCTGCTAAAACTAAAAGAGCTGCTGAAACTCTTATGGAATTTAGTGCAACATCGGTTGTGTTTTCTCCGATCAAATAATCGAAAGTTTCACCCCTCCCGTGAGCAATCATTCCGCCTTTTGCCAAAACGCCTGATTCAAATGCTTCTACAATTCTGTCTCGATTTAATAATGATTTGTATCTTGGATGGGATTCTGGAACCATCATAGTCTCACCGTATTTTATTCTCACAATTTTTACTTTTCAAAGATATGCGTTGATCATTTTTATTAGTTTACTACATTGAAGAACAAACACTTCAAATATTCAAGGTCTTTATTTGCCATTGTTATTATGTGGTCAGGTGCCTGTGTCCTGTATGCCCCGATTTGCCTTATCTCTTTTTTAGCCCTTATTGATGAAGAAACAATTGTATTTTTAAAGTTTTCCCGATCAATGTGGTGTGAACAAGAGCACGTCACAAGAATTCTTTTTGCCAATTTCAATCCAAGATAGTTCATTGAATTATAAGCATTTAACGCATTTTTGATATCTTTTGAAGAATCCGTAAATGCAGGTGGGTCAAGCACTACAACATCGAATTTCTCGTTATTTTTAATCATTTCTTTCATTGCGTCAAAAGCATTTGAAACTATAAAGTTATAATTTTTAACACCGTTTAATTCCATGTTTTCTTCTGCAACTGCGAGTGCTTTTTCAGATAAATCTACTGCTGTAACATTTCCACCATTAATTCCCGCGTGAACTGCAAAGCCTCCAGTGTAGCTACAAACATCAAGTACTTTATCTCCTGGTTTTACATAATTTTCAAGATCAATTCTATTATCCCTTTGATCTAAGAAAAATCCAGTTTTATGGCCCTTCATGTTTACGTTAAATTTAGCGTTTCCTTCGGAAATTACAGTTTCAATTTGTGATTTATCTCCAAAAATCTTCGTTTTTACGTCACTTCCCTTTTTACCGCTCTGAACATACATTGTTTCAACATCGGTAATTTCAGAAATACATTCAAAAATTAAATCGGAGTAATTATCCATAATATTCGATGAAATCTGAATTGAAGCAATTTTATTGTATTTATCAAGAATTATTGACGGTAAATAGTCTGCTTCTGCATAAATCATCCTGTAAGTATCGTTATAATTTAATATATCCGTTCTGTAATTATTTGCGTTATTTATCCGTTTGAAAAAGAAATCTTTATCAATTTCTTCGTTTTCCCTTGTTAAAATTTTAATTAACGGAAATTTTGGGTCGTATAATGCTTTTGCAACGAAATTTCCATTATAAGTTATATCAACAATTTCTTCCGTTTTAGAAAAATCGTCTTTATTGATTATCGCATTTTTGTAAATTATGTTTGAAAAATTTTTTAAAGACTGATAAGCCCGTTTATCAATTTGAAATGACATAAAAACCACCGGATTTATAAAAAAATCGAAATAAAATAAATTAAAAGAATTTATCTGTTCATGTGTGCTTCCCAGTCAGCGAGGAATTTTTCAATTCCATTATCTGTTAATGGGTGGTTGAATAATTTGTCAAGTACGTCAAATGGAATTGTTGCAATGTCTGCGCCCATTTTTGCGGATTCGATAACGTGGATTGGGTGTCTTACTGAAGCTACGATAACTTCTGTTTCGATTCCGTATGCGCTAAAGACTTGCATTACTTCTGAAATTAAAAACATTCCATCCTGTCCAACATCATCGAGTCTTCCAACGAATGGGGAAACGTATGAAGCTCCAGCTTTTGCTGCGAGTAATGCCTGATTTGCTGAAAAGATTAATGTAACGTTTGTTTTTATTCCTTCTTTTGAGAGAATGTTTACTGCTTTCATTCCTTCTTTTGTCATTGGAATTTTAACTACAACGTTTTCTGCAAGTTTTACGAGTTCTCTTGCTTCTTTAACCATTCCTTCCGCATCAAGTGCAATAACTTCAGCACTTACTGGACCGTCAACAATTGCGCAGATTTCTTTGATTACTTCGTAGAAGTCTCTTCCTTCTTTTTTGATTAAACTTGGGTTTGTTGTAACTCCGTCAACTAAACCAAGTGCGTTAAATTCTTTAATTTTTTCAACATTTGCAGTGTCTAAGAAAAACTTCATCCTTTCACCATTTTGTGTTTCGCTTTTATTAGAGTTATAAATAAAGATATTTATAAGTAATGTAACTTGAAAATTTTACAAAAAAGTTAGATTGAATTCATCGGCAAGCCATTTTGCATAACTTACTTCTTTTGGATATTTATTAAAAATTTTTTCAACCATTCCATTCTTATTTTTTGAAGTTATTCCAAATTCCAAAATTTCAAGGACCGTTTTTTCAACTTCATCAACTTTCCAGTTTGGAACTTCGATAGTCATGCAGAGGTCTGTTTTTTTAAATTTTCCTCGCAATATTGGAGAAATCGATGCCATCAAAACCCCATTATTTAAATCAACAAACGGAGGAATTCCTTTCAAATCGACTCGTTTTAATTCAGTTAAATTGGAATAAGATTTTTTTGAATACGAATGGATTTCAAAATAAAATTCAGGTTTATATTTTCCAATTAATTCTAAAAGAGATTTTCCCGTCTCTGTTTCATAGTATTCTGGATTTAATGTGGAATAATACTTTGAATCGTTTACAAGTTCGGATACGATTATTATATTTCCAAAAGTTTTTAAATTTAAAATATTTTTTTGTAAATTTTCTAAAATCTGTGAAGTATATTTCGATTCACTGCCGTGAATTCCTGCTAAAAAAAGCTTTTTTGGAATCTCATTTTCAAAATTATTGTAAATTTTCAAAATTTCACCAAATAAGTTAAAAAAATAGAAAAATTAAAGTGTTGCAAGCTTAAATCCATCTTTTAACAAAACTGTTGCTGCAGTTACTGGTTTTTCAAATTCTTCGTAGTCCATTACAAATTTAGTTACTTCTTCTGCAGTTTTTCCCGCAACTGAAATTACCTGGTGCTTTGTGATATTACATGCTTCGTAAACACTCAAGTAGTACGCTTTTCCAGATTCTAATTCAACTTTTTTAATTCTGACGTCGTTTTCACTTACATATCCCATGTATGCACTGTCTTTTGTTAAAACTACTGCAATTCTTGGAGTATTGTAGTCATCTTTTTCATAGTCCATTGTCAATAATGAATATGATAAAGCATCCCTTATTGGAAGTCCAAGCTTAATTTTATCTGCAATTATATCTGTGTGTGAACCGTTTGTAGCTATTGCAACGTCACCTACGAGCTTTACACAATTATAGGTAATATATGGATTTTTAAACATTTCTTCCAAGTCTTTTGGTAAAATTGCAACAGTATTATCATCCATTACTTTTGCAACCCTGTTTGGAAAGCTCCTGCTTGAAACCCTGTATGTTACAAAAGGATTTCCTTCATCCGTTTTTCCAAGAACCAAAAATCTACCAATATACATCAAACCACCTGATTTTAAAGTCTATTTATTCAGTTATTGCATTTAGAGGACAATAACTTTTACATATCGCACAATTTGTACAAATTTCAATATCAATTTCTGCCTTACCAACCGCAGAAATAGCCCCGACCGGACAGAATGGAACACATCCTGCACATCCTACACATTTATCCAATATTTCCATGTTTTCACATTAACTACATTATAAACTAAGGTTATTTATCTCTTGGTTTTTTAAATTTATTTCGTATTCTTTAAGCTCAGAAATACTCATCCTGCTTTTACATTTCTCTTTTGGAATTATATATAATAATTTAGGGTCATCGTAGTCTCCTTTTAAACCCAAAACAATCATATCTTCCTCTGGAGTTTCTTCGTAAAGTTTTATAACTTCGTTTACAGGGTATGTCTTTTTATAAACGGGATATACCGATTTATCGAAATAATAGAGTTTTTCATCGTTTTCAGATAATCCATTATTCATTAAATAATTAATAAACTGCTTATGTTCCCAATTCTCACATTTATCTTCGAAAATTACGGGGATATCTTCTTCGACAGATTCTTCCTCAATTTCCAATTTTTTTGAAAAGTTTATCAGAACTTCTCCGTTGTCAGAACTGCCTGTAACTTTAATCTTTTTAGTTTTTAATTTTCTAATAATTCCATTAATTCCAGATTTAATTTTTTTATAACCCAAATAAATTGCTCCCAAAACGATTGCTAAAAATATTATTGGGATAATCAAAATTAAACCAAGGATTATCAGAGGAATTAAAAATATCCAAAATATAGGGGAGATTTTGGTTAAACTGTATACTTTCATCATATTTGCACCTAAAACCAGGCTTCAAGATTTTTCTGGGATTTTTTATTGCCCAAAAGATTGCTAATTTTTTCAATGTTTGGTAAAATTCGATCTTTTGAAAAATCATTTTCTTCGATCAAAAATTCTGCCAGTTCCTCTTTTTTAGGGGTTTTCAATTTTGTATCGTATTCTGATGTTACATTAGGTTCATCAAATATTTTTCTAATCTCAGAATAATTTTCAATTTCTGAAATATACTTTTCCATTTGACCTTTTTTAACCGTATCAATCGCTTTTTTTGGACCGAATCCTTTCAATCCACCAGGATTGTAGTCCGTTCCAATCAGTATTGCAACATCAATCAACTGGTTAAGAGAAACATTTAATTCAGATAAGGTTTTTTGAAGTTCTATCAATTCAATATCTTTATTTGATGAAGTTATGTTTTTTACAACGTTTTCCGCACCATAAAGAATTGAATCGTAGTCCTGACTTATTACACAAAATGCATCGTTTGATTTTACAAGTTCTGCACATTGGGCCTCCCCTTCTGATGGAGCATTGATATATGGAATTCCCATCAATTCAAGGAGTTTTTTGGAATTATCGATTGTTTTTTTATCCAAAAAATTTGCTCTTTTAGCATATTTTTGCATTTCTTCCAAGTTATTCTGCTCTTTTGCTTCCAAATAACTGTCAAGCGCACCATTTCTGGATTTTCGTCTTTCTTCTTTTGTTTTTTCTTTTAAATCGTGAGATTTGCCATCAAAAACCCATATTGGGGTCATTTCATTTTCTAGCATGTAAATTGTCTTATAAAAAATACCGTTGTAAGTTGAAGTAATTTCCCCATTCTTATTCTTTAAAGGACTTCCATCCCTTAAACGAATGCTTGATAAAAACTGGTAAATTACGTTCATTGCATCTATTGCAACAGTTTTATTCTTTAAAAATTTTAAAGAGATTTCCGTTTTGGGTATCAAATCTCCAAATTGAACTCCCATGTTAACACCGAATTGTAAATAAAAAAGTTAATTTTAATTAATCTTTTTCTTTCATTTCTAAAACTACTTCTGAGAATCTATTTATTACTTTTTCTCTCAATCCTTCAACAAATTTCAAACTTCCTGCACACTCGTGTCCACCACCATCAAGCGATGCTTCAGGAATTTCATCGATGAATTGTGTCACGATGTGATTTAAATTGAAGCTGAATTTTTCGCTTACTGCATCAGTTGCACGAACTACTCCAAAATCAGGGCCATATGAAAGGGTAATTACTGGAGTTCCAGGTTCATACTGTTGAACTATTGAATCGTGTGCAAATCCACAGGTTTTTCCAGGAGCAGGGAATGTAAACTTGTGTGCATATTTTTCAACATCCAACGTGTTGAATACAATTCCATTTGGTAAGATTTCTGTTTTTATTGCAGGGCGTACGGCTTTCATCTGCCTGTCAACCATTGCCATTGCTCTTTCGTAAAGTATGTTTATAAGTTTTTCATGCCTTGCAAAGTCTTTTTTGTTCATTCCATAGATGTCTTCTACGATACCCATTCCGTTCATGAATTTTAAGTAAAATGCTTCAAAATCCATGCACTGACCGATTTTTTCAACATCTTCTCTGGAATATACTTTTCCAGTTCCAAACTCAGCACTGCATTTTGTAAGTCTTTCTAGTGCTATTTTTATGTAGTTCTCTACAGCTTCGCCTTTTGCGTGGTCGCCAACAACTGCGATACCAGGTAAGTGTTCAACGAGTTCGGTAACATCTGGATTTATCATTCTTGCAACTTCTGTTGCCAAAACACCTGCTGTAAGGTTGCTGTCTCCTCCAACGAGGTAAGGATTTACGTGTGCTTCAACGAATTCATCAATTTCTACTTTTCCATCGATTACTTCGCCAGGGAAGTGGTGATCCACTACAACAACTTCGATATCGTATGCTTTAACTTGGGATACTGCAGGAATATCTTCATCAGTACTTCCGTTATCTACAAGAACAATTAAAGGCATTTTCTGTCCAAATCTTAAGTAATCTTCAATTGAAAATACTAAATCTTTGGTTACATCTTCTAATTCATAAAATGGAGCTTTTGAAGGGCTTCTTCTAAAGTAGTGCCATTGTGCACCGGAATCCATTGAATATTTCTCCAAAACAGGGATTACTGCTTTTTCAATTGCAATTCCACCGCAATATCCATCCGTATCTGCGTGGTGTCTTATAATTACAGGTCTTCCATCTAAAACTGCTCTTCTGATTCTTTTTGCAACATCCGCCATTTTTGGCCTTAATTTTTCCAAAATGTCACTTTCAACTAAAAATTCGATGTCGCTATCAGGCTCTGCTTTTTTATCAAGTTCAATGTCAATTTTATCTTTTACTTTTTGTTCAGCGTCGCCTTCGAGTTTTTCAAGTTTCATTCTTTCGATCTGAAGTTTTCCATCCCTTACAGAAACGGAACCAACTACATCGATAATTGAACCCATTACTACATCAGGGTGTGTCCTAACTCCGGCAGATTCAAATGCTGCAACCCATGCAACTTCTGAACCATCTGTAATAGTAAATACTGTTGGACCGGGTGTTTGAGCTGCCTGGAGAACTTCTCCTTGAACTCGAATAACTTTATCTTTCATGTTCATTAATCCCGTATCAAATATTTCCTTGATATCGATTAATTCGTGTTCTTTTTCGAGTTTTTCGAGTTTGTATCCTGCAATTGGAACGTATCTTAAATCAAGTTCTCTTTTTTCGAGTTTTAATTCGGATACCTGGACAATAATTTCGTCCCCGATATTAAAATCGCTTGGCCTTTTTCCAACAACTTCCCTGAATCTTAAAAGACCTCTTGTTTTTTCATTCAACTGAACGAATACTCCGTATTTTTCGGTTCGGTTAATTTTTCCCTTGTAAAATTTACCTTCTTCAAGATCGTTCATGGTAAACATGTTGTCTAAAACATAAACAACCTTTTTGTTCTCTTTTTGTTCTTCTTCCTTACCACTACAGTTCTCACAAGTGTTTAAGTCTTTATCTTCAGGATATTTTCCAATTTCACGACCGCATGAGTCGCATTTTACAACTTTTCCAGTTCCGTTGCAGTACTCGCAATCTTCATATTCCGGAATTTTTCCGGTTCCATTGCATGTGGGGCATGGAATTTCTTCATCGTCAAAATCATATTTTGAATTTTTAGAAGCGTTTTTAAAATGACTTTTTGTTTCAAATTCTTCTAAATAACCTTTTCCTTCGCATTCCGGACATTCTGAATATTTTACTACCTTCTTTCCAGTTCCGCCACATATTTTACAGTTTTCTATCATAGTATCCTCTTAAATTAGATTGATAAATATCCAAATCATGAAAATTAATCAAGTTCTTTAAAAAAGAATGTTGATTTAATTATAAATAATTAATTAAAAAATTACAGGATTAAAAAAAGATTTTTGGGGTTTTTATCTATTTTTCAGCATTTTATAAACTTTAAATAAATATTTAAAGAATAATTATTTTTTAAATTTAAAATAAATGTATTTATGTCCAATAATATCTAATTTGATGTTTAAAATGTAGTATCTTAAAAAATTAAATCTTTTAAAGCATTATTTTTTAAATTAAACAATATAAAAAATTAGCAAATGTAATTTAAGTTAAAGGTAATCATATCCTTTTTCAAAAGCCATTAAATTCTTTTTTTCCGTTCCTTTCGGGATACTATCGAGAAGTGCTTTTTCAACTTCTTCTTTTGAAACCAATTCTGCCAATTTTGTTAGTGCACCAAGCATTACGATATTTGCAACGATTCCAAGCCCAACTTCCTTGTTTGCAATTTCCGTAAATGGAACTTTGTATACTTCATATTTTCCTTCGTAACCGTTTGGAATAGTAACTAAATCCCTATCAACGATTACTTTTGCATTTTCTTTTAAATCGTAACCGTATTTATCAAAGGCAGGTTGTGACATTGAAATGAGGATATCCGGCTGAATTACTTTTGGAAAATCTATTTCGCTTTCTGAAATTACAACTTCAGACTTACTCGCACCACCCCTTGCTTCAGGGCCGTAGCTCTGTGTCTGAACTGCCTCTTTTCCAGCGTAAAGGGATGCAGCACGTCCTAAAATAACTCCTGCTAAAATTATTCCCTGACCGCCAAAACCTGAAAATCTTATCTCTTTTCTCATGGTATCACATTATTCCTGTAATTTTTTAAGCTGTTCGACATATTCTGGTTTCTCGATATTTAAAAACTCCCCAACAATTATTTTGTTTAAAAGTTCTTCTTTTTCTATAGTTTCTGCTTTTCGAACAGTTGTTGCACTTTCTTTTAAATTTTTCATCATTTCTGAAGGTTTCCTTGAAACATTGAATCTTCCGTAGTAGGTGGGACACTGTGAAACTACTTCTATAAATGAAAATCCTTTTTTATCCATCCCTTTTTTAATTGAATTTGCAAGCTGGATCGGGTTTGCAGTAGTCCATCTTGCAACGTAAGTTGCCCCTGCTGCTTTTGCAAGTTCGCACAAATCAAGTGGGTTTTCAGGGTTTCCATAAGGTGCAGTTGTTGCTTTTTTCTCGTGAGGAGTTGTTGGCGAACACTGTCCTCCGGTCATCCCGTAAATATTGTTATTTATACAAATTACAGTTATGTCGATGTTTCTCCTGCATCCGTGAATGAAGTGGTTTCCACCAATTGCTGAGAGGTCACCATCTCCAGTAAATACAACAACTTTTTTGTCGTTTTGAATTACCTTAGTTCCAAGAGCAAAAGCAATTGGTCTTCCATGGGTTGTGTGGAGTGAATCACAGAAAAGGTATCCTGGAACCCTTGAAGAACATCCGATACCAGAAATTGCGATGTAATCCTCGTTTTTGAGGGATAATTTATCAAGAGCATTCGTAAAGCAGTTTAAAACAATACCATTACCGCAACCTGAACAAAATATGTGCGGTAACCTGTCCTTTCTCATGTATTTTAGCGAAGGATGCATTTATCTCACCTAAAATTAAGCCATGTTTAATACGTCGAATAATAAAAATAATTAAAATCCAAATATAATTTATTTAATTTATTCTTAATGTTTATCTTTATTTTTTATTCATGTTTGCAGCGGCGTGCGTAAGCTCAAATACTGCGCCACCAAGGTCGTTTCCAATATCTTGTAATTCTGAAATATCAAGTTCAATATCTGAATTTTCAAAAGAAATTGCAACAGGCAAAAATTTGTACGCAACCTCTACAATGTCGAACGGTTTACAAAACATCTCAATTGCAACGAGTCCTGAAAAAATACCTTTTGATTCATCCATTGATTTTGTAATTACCTTGTTTACAACAATATCTGGATTTAATGATGCGAGTATCTTTTTAATAATTATCTCTTCGGATTTTCCGTCGCCTTCAAATACTGCTTTTACCCTTAAAAGTCCTTCTTCGCTTTCCATTAAATAAATATCATCTTCATCGCAAAGCCCTTCTTTCAAAGCGTTTATATCTGCGTCAACTTCATTTTTTACATAGACGTTGAATGCAACACCAAATTTTTTAGCGAATTTTTTGAAAAAATCGATAATGTAAAGAATAGTGTTTCCCATTTCGTTTCCAGAAATCTTCAATTTTGTAGGGGATACTACATCCAAATCTGCACCATACATTAAACAGTACTTAATGTAGTCCAAAACTGTTTCAAATTTTATTTTTAATTCCGTAATTCTTGTATAAAGTTCCCCTTCGTCGTCTGACTCGTTTGATAAAACTTGTGCGTTGTATTTTTCTTTTAATTCCGCTATCAACTTTTCAAACTGTTCATCGACAATTTCTTTGTTATTTCCCTTTAATTCTTGGTATGATATAGTTTCAATCATAGTATCCTCTTCAAACTCGTTAGGACTTATGTATATTGCCTTACTATTTTTATAACTTTATAAGATTTGAGTAGTTAAAACCGTTTTTGTAAAAATTGATAAATTGCTTTTAAGTTACTTAAAAAATGAAAAAAAGTTTTATTAAATTATTCAGTTAGTGAAAATCTTCCAATCACGAACTCTTTTTTAAGGGATGCTAAAAAGCTTCCTAACTTTGGTCCGTAGTTTTTACCGAGAAGTATTTTGTATGATGCAACAAATGCTTCTTTTGGTGCGAGGTCCAATTTTGTTGCGGTTTCATACATCAATTCGTGAACGGTAGTCGCATCGATTTCGATTTTTTCTACTTCCTCAGCAAACAATTTTAACCATGCTTTTTGTTCTTCTGAGAGTGTTTCGTACTGCTCTTTTGCTTGCTCGAGATCATTTATTTCTAAATTTTCACCGTAGTCTGAAGCCCATTTTTTAGACATGTAAAGCCTTTTTTCAAGCCTTGATTTGTCGTATTCTGAAAATTCTGCTGGATTGTATCCATTTCTTCCCAAAATATCGAAAACTCTTTCCATGTCAATCTCTTGGGTTTCTTTATCGAGTGCAATTTGCGCAATAATTGAACAGAACCTGTATGCAACCTGTAGTGGTAATTTTTCAGGTTTTTTTGGAGTTACGAGTTCGTATAAACTTATTTTTTCATCTTCACTGTCATTTAATTCTTCAGTTTTTCTTTTTTCGATTAATTCGAAGTATTTTCTCTCGAGTTCATCGTAATCGTCAACTAAATTTGAAATTGCTTTTAAATCGAAATCTATGTGTTTTGTTGGTTTTCCTTTTAAAATTAAGAATCTTAAAACTTCAGGGTGGCAGATTTCGTTCCAGTCTTTTACTGCGAATACAACTCCAGATGATGAAGACATCGGCATTGCCTTGTCACCAATTTTTAACTGGATCCATTCATAAACCATTTTTTCTGGTGCTTGATAGTTGTAAATCTGTCTTGCAATCTTAATTCCCGTATCGTATGAACCGCCCGACGCTGCGTGGTCTTTTCCCATCGGTTCAGCAGTAACTCCAAAGATACCCCATCTTGCAGGCCAATCAACTCTCCACGGAAGTTTTCCAATACCGTTGAATGGTTGAACTGTGTTTTCAAATCCGCATTTACAGACGTAAGTTATTGTTTTATCTTCAGAATTGTATGCAGTAACTTTGGTTTCGTGCATTTTACCGCATTTTTCACATACAACGTTTAAAGGAAACCAGTCATCCGCAAGTGGCTCTTTTCTGTATGAATCGAGTATTTCTTTAATTTTCAACCTGTTTTCAAGAGCAGTTATAATTACATCGTCGTACATTCCTGCCTTGTAACATTCGTTTGCCCTGTGTGTTGTAATATCAACGCCCAAATCATCAAGGCTGTTTAAAAATGGCATTAAAAAGTGATCTGCATAGCTTTTACAACATCCCTCTGGACATGGGATTTCACTTAATGGCATTCCAATATATTTTTCAAATTCCTGAGGTAAAAATGGATATAATTTCCTTAATGGATCGTAATCGTCCGCAACAAAAATTAATTTAGCGTTTGCACCTGATTTTGCAATTCCTTTGTAAACTGCATCGGCAGTTAGTGTTTCCCTTGCATTTCCGATGTGGATGTGACCTGATGGCGTAATGCCGCTTGATACCACATATTCGTTTGCATTTCTTTTTTTCATTATTTTTTCCGATGTTGCATCAGCCCAGTGCATTGTGTTTCCTCCTAAAATTTTAAACAATTAAAAACAAAAAAATAATTGAATTAAATAGAAATTCATGATTTTCTAGGTTATAGCTGAAACATTTTATATAATTATGTGTTACAAAATTTATGAAAATATATCGATTAATCAATATCTATAAATTAATACTTCCAAAATAAAAAAAGCCAAGGAAGGGATTTGAACCCCTCTGAAGCGGATCTGCAGTCCGCTGCCTCGCCGGACTAGACTACCTTGGCACATTTCCTACGATTAGACGCATGAATAAGAATTATGGTTCAAATATATAAACCTATTGGTTTATTTGTTAATCTTACTTAATCCACCATTTTCATATATTAATTATCTAATTAAAAGATATTGTTAATCCATGCAAAGGAATATATACAATAAATGCGTTGGTAATTAAGGAAATCATTAAGGTAAATTAAAACACGACGTCAAAATTGGCGAATCAAAGACTAAATCGAAATCTATATAAATGAAATTTTATAAGGTATAGTGTGATAGAAAACACGAGACCATAATTAAAACACGGTTAAAAAGACACTAAATAAAAAGTGTGATAACTCCATATATATCATATCTATCAGTAGCTATCTGTGTGCAGAGATAGTCTAGCCTGGGAAGGCGTACGGCTGGAAACCGTATGAGGCTTTGCCTCGCGGGGGTTCAAATCCCCCTCTCTGCGCCATTTATTTTTTTATTACTATACTTATCAGTCAAACACGAAGATCTCTGGAGGTGCAAAGAGTGACTCAGACAGAATTCAAACACAGAATTAGAATCTCAAAAACAGACCTTGAAGGTAAAAACCCACTTGAATACGCACTACAAGAAATGAAAGGTATTGGTAGAGCGATGGCTAGAGCAGTAATTAGAGTTACTGAATTAGACCCTAAACAACAAGCTGGTTACTTAGCTGACGAAGATGTTTTAAAAATAGAATCAGTATTGGAAGACCCTGCAACACATGGAATCCCTTCATGGATGTTCAACAGGAAAAAAGATGTTTACTCAGGACTCGATAAACACCTTATCGAAACAGATCTCGTACTCACAGTACAAGAAGACATCACAAACATGAAAAAGATAAGATGCTACAGAGGAGTCAGACACGAGTTAAGATTACCTTGTAGAGGACAGAGAACCAGAGGTTCATTCAGAAAAGGAACTTCAATGGGAGTTAAAAGGAAAAAATAAACGGATAAAAAGGTGAAAAAATGGGAGATCCAAGACGATTGGGTAAAAAATACGACACGCCTAACCATCCATGGATTGGGGAAAGAATCCAAAGCGAAAGAGAAATTAGCCAAAAATACGGTCTAGTTAACAAAAAAGAACTTTGGAAAATGGAAACCCAATTAAGGAACTACAGAAGACAGGCAAGAAAATTAATCAGCGACACCACAACACAAGGTGGAAAAGAAGCTGTTCAGTTATTCAATGTTTTAAAAAGATACGCAATATTAGTTGAACAAGAACCAACACTCGACCACGTTCTTTCATTGAACATTGAAAGTATCTTAGAAAGAAGATTACAGACCATGGTATACAAAAAAGGTCTCGCTAAAACAGCAAAACAAGCTAGACAGTTCATTGTTCACGGCCACATTGCAGTAAACGGCAAAAGAGTTACTTCTCCATCATACTTGGTTTCAGTAGCTGAAAATGATGCGATAGAATACGTGCCTAACTCACCAATGGCTTCAGAAAACCACCCTGAAAGAACTGCCGCAGTAAGCGAAGAAAATCAATAAGGTGATTATATGAGTCAAAAATGGGGATTAGTACACATTTATGCATCGTACAACAATACAATTCTCCACGTTACTGATTTAACTGGAGCAGAAACTATCGCTAAAGTTTCAGGCGGTATGATTGTAAGAAACCAGAGAGATGAATCATCTCCATACGCTGCAATGCAAGCTGCATTCAAAATCGCAGATTTAATGAGAGATAAAGGAATTGATCAGGTACACGTAAAGGTCAGAGCTACAGGTGGCCAGAAATCTAAAAACCCAGGACCTGGTGCCCAAGCTGCTATCAGAGCATTATCAAGAGCAGGAATCAGAATCGGAAGAATTGAAGATGCTACACCAATTCCACACGATGGTACTACACCAAAAAGAAAGAACAGATAATTGGTGATTTTTTTGATAAAAAACATCCAAAAAGAGGAAAAGAGAACAGGGGAAATTATGAAAATGGAATTAAAAGCCCCTTTATCTTTTTCCAGTGCATTAAGAAGAATAATGATTTCAGAAGTCCCTACATATGCTATTGAAAATGTATACTTTTATGAAAACACATCTTCAATGTACGATGAAGTTCTAGCTCACAGACTTGGATTAATTCCAATAAAGGGAGTTCCAGTAAGTGGAGATGAAGTTATTGTACTTACAATCTCCAAAGAAGGACCTTGTATGGTATATTCATCAGATTTAAAATCTGAATCCGGTGAGCCTGCTTTTGAAAATATTCCAATTGTAAAATTAGCAGAAGGCCAGAAACTTGAGTTAGAAGCTGAAGCTCTTGTAGGCACAGGAAAAATTCATGCAAAATGGCAACCTTGTAATGCAGTTTACAAACAGATATCAAATGACGAAGTGGAATTTAAAATTGAGTCATTCGGAAACATGGATGCTGAAGACATTGTAAGATCTTCACTTGAAATTTTAAAAAACAAAGCTGAAAAATTCTTATCGGAATTAGAAGGCAGAGAATTAAGTGACGAAAATTAACTACCTATTATTTCTTCCAAATTATTGGAAATTATGAATCAATATCAATAGGGTGAAATTATGAAAAAAATCATGTCAACAAACCCAAAAACTCCTGAATTGATTCAGAAGTTAAAAGAAGAATCATTCAAAAACAGTGCACCAATCTGGAAAGATGTTGCTAAAAAGTTAGCTAAACCAGCTAGAAAAAAAGTTGAAGTAAACGTAAGCAAAATCAGCAGATACGCATCAGAAGGCGATGTAATCTTAATTCCAGGCAAAGTACTCGGTGCTGGGTCATTAAAAATAAATGTAACTGTTGCAGCATTTTCATTCTCAGAAACTGCAAAATCAGCAATTGAAGCTGTAGGCGGAAAATGCTTAACAATCGAAGAACTTATTGCAGAAAACCCTAAAGGTTCTAAAGTAACCATTATGGCGTAATTAAACACGAAGGTGGAATTATGGTTGTTGTAAACGCTGAAAATGCAGTTGTTGGAAGATTAGCTTCATACGTTGCTAAACTTGCATTAAGCGGTGAAGAAGTAACCGTTGTAAACGCTGAAAAAGCAATTATGACTGGAAACAAAGAATACATATTCCAAAAATATGTACAACTCAGAACTAGAAAAAGTATTTCAAACCCTAAAAAAATGGGTCCAAAATATCCAAGAAGGCCTGACGACATCGTAAGAAGAGTTATCAGAGGAATGCTCCCATACAAAAAACCTAGAGGAGTAGAAGCTTTCAAAAACATTAAAATTGAAGTTGGAGTTCCTGAAGGAGTTTCTATCGACATTAACTTAGGTAGCGAACCAAACACAATCAAATATGTAACCGTTGGAGAATTGAGCCAATTCTTAGGCGCTAAATTCTAATTGAGGTGAAAGTGTGAAAGTAGTCCACACAGTAGGTAAAAGAAGAACCGCAATCGCAAGAGCTACTGCAAAAGAAGGTAGCGGTAAAATCAGAATTAACAAAAAACCATTAGAATTAATGGAACCTAAATACATCAAAATGAAATTAATGGAACCTGTTATCTTAGCAGGCGAAGCTTTAAGCAACATTGATGTAGATATTGATGTTAAAGGTGGCGGTATCGTAAGCCAAATGGATGCTACAAGAACCGCTTTAGGTAAGGCTATTGTTGAATTTACTGGTAAAATGGAATTGAAAGAAAAATTCTTAAGTTACGACAGAACATTACTTGTCAGTGATGCAAGAAGAACTGAACCACACAAACCAAGTAAGTCTTCAAAAGGTCCAAGAGCTAAAAGACAAAAATCATACAGATAATTATTTTTCTTTCCCTTTACGTTTTTTAGGTGGTAATAGTGATATTTCCAATCAGATGTTTTTCCTGTGGAGCTGTAATTTCGGAAGTCTATGAAGAATACAGAACTAGACTTAAAGATGGCGAAAACCCGGAAGAAATTTTAAACGACTTAGAAGTTAAAAAATACTGTTGTAGAAGAATGTTCGCATCCCACAGATTGGACAACGACAGAGAATTATTTGACGATATCGTCGAATACAAATAATTATTTATTATTTACTGATTACCTATCTATTCAGACGGGGCCGTGGGGTAGCCTGGCCATCCTGTGCGTCTGGGGGGCGTGCAACCCGAGTTCGAATCTCGGCGGCCCCACTTTTTATTAATCTATAAAGTCCTCTTGGGTGATTTTATGAAATTAACTAAATTTGAAACTGCACGATTAGTTGGTGCAAGATCCCTCCAAATTTCTGACGGTGCTCCACTCACAATCGAATCAGACAGAACTTCGTCATTAAACTTAGCTGAAGATGAAATAAAGCAGGGTAAACTCCCACTGTGTGTTAAAAAACAAGTCAAAAAAAATTAATTAACTATTTTAAACTCTTTGGGGGATTTTCGTGGAAAACAGTACATCCATAAAAAGAATAACTGCAAAGAAGGTTTTTAAAGACTCAAAAATTCAAGTAAGGATCGCTACATTGACCAATAAAGGTATTGGTTACGATGTAATAGATGCGGAAAATCCAGACTATGTAATTTCTGACGTCGAAAATGTAATTGCTCCAGAACTTGTTGGCTATCCTGCTTATGATCAAGATATTATTGATTCAATAATATGTGATACATCCGTAGACAGTCCCAAGGTTACAATGGGCACTTCTTTGAGTGTTGCAAGAGCCGCTGCAAACAGCGTTGAAATTCCATTATTTAAGCATATTGGTGGAGTATTATCTACAAACCTTCCAATTGTAGGATGTTCTTTAGTTTCAGACGGAATAAACCAGCTTTTGACTATTCCAATGGCAGAATCAATTGGCGAAATGATCTATATCTACAATAAAATATTATCTGAACTCTCTGAAGAATACGATTTTAGAAATAACTACGGGGAGTACGTTTCTAAAGATATTTTTAAAGATATTGGAAAATTCAAAGAAATTATTTCAAACATTTCTGAAGATGAAGATATCGAAATTTTATCCGGTGCAAAAATCTCCGAATTTAAAAAAGAAATTGAGGAACTCGATTATTTAGAAAGTTCTGAAATAATTGAATTCGATGGAATATTGTGTACTGAAAATATCGATGAAGAAGCGGATTTTTCGAAAATAGACCCTTATTCCATGGGAACTCTTACCGAAATGAATTATTATATCAATTACACGGTTGAAAAAGGATTAACTCCGACGATTTCCGGAAACAACACCTCATTCCCGCACTTAGCAATTGGATTTAAAGTTCCATTTTTACGTGCAAATATAAACTCAAAAGTATTAAACGAAATCTGGAACATTGAAAGGATTTTAAACAGCCCCAATATTACAAGATTTTAATACTTTAACTTTTAAAAAATATACTGTAAAAAAAATGAGGGGATAATATGAGTGTTGTAATTGATTACGATAAATGTAAAGGCCCAGAATGCGCTGAATGTGTAAATACCTGCCCTGTAGAAGTTTTTGAAATTCAAGGGAACAAAGTAGTTGTTGCAAGAGAATCAGACTGCACACTGTGCATGGTATGCGTTGATGTATGCCCAACTAATGCAATAACTGTAAAAGAAGACTAAATATTTATTTTTTAACTTAAATTATTCGGAATTTTCTTTTTTAACTCCGTCCATTTCATCGAGTACATCGAACAATTCTTCCCATGCATCTAAACTCAATTTTGCTTCGTCTTCACTCATTTTTTCAAGCGCGTATCCTGTGTGGATCAGCACATAATCTCCAATTTCAACGCCTTCTAGAAGTGCGAGTTTTGCTTTTTGTTTTACACCCTTGTATTCAGCAAGCGCGTATTTTTCGCCATCTTCTTCAAATATATCAATAACTACGGATGGAATTGCAAGACACATATGATTTCACCTGAAATAAATAGAGATAAAAATAATATTTCTAAATCTGTGATTAATCTATTTATAAATATCGATAAAATTTTTAAAAAAAGATCATTAAAACGGAAGTATACTTGCTAAAGCCGCAAATGGCAGCACTACGAGTCCGTGTTTTATAATTCTACTTATGATCAATGCTGAAACATAAATTTTAAAAGGCATCTTGAATATCCCTGAAATCCAGCAGATCACCTCAAATGGAATTGGGGTAAAACTTATAAGAATTATTCCAAGAGCGCCCCATTTATTTAAAAATTCTTCCGCACTTGAATATTTTTCTTTTTTAAATATCTTTAAAAAAAGATTCTCGCCATATCTTGAAGATATAAAATATGTTACAATTCCCCCTAACGTACTCCCAACTGTTGAAACCAGTATTACATACCTCCAATCAAGCCCAAGAGCAAGTCCTCCAAGCATGAAAACTTCGGTTGGAATTGGTTGAAAAATTGGCTCTGAAAATCCAATCAAAAAAATAGCCAAAAGTCCATATGAAGCAACTAAATCCATCCCTATTGAAACAAAATCCATATTATACCATTTTTAAAAAAATATAGATTAATTTGTATTTAAACCTGCCAGTAATAAGGGTCTGTTGTTGGGTAAACTTCTAAAAAGTCTTTGTAAACATCGATTCCTTTTAAGTACTGTGCAAAGTAAGGTGCAAGTTCAGTAGCTGTTGTCATTACAACTGCACCGACTGCTTTTCCATTTTCATAGTATATCCTGTTCATTCCACGCTTTTCGGTTTTTCGGAAATAATACCCCCTACCAGGACGGTTGTACGATGTTTTAAAATCTTTTGTCTGTTTTCCAACGACTAAAATGCTGATCGGCATTCTAATTGTGGCAATCTCAATTCCATATTCCATTTTTTTTAGAGGAAGATTTTTTATCTCGTTGTAAATATTTTCTGCAACAATTTTTCCCTCGCGGTTAGAAATTGGGGTATATCCGCCCCTTACTGAGTCCCCGCAAGCATAAACTTTCGATTTTCCATCAACTTGAAAATATTCATTTGTTTTGTATCTTGGTGTTCCACCAATTGCCAAAATATTAAAATACTCATCATCGTGGAGCATTTTATTCAGTTCTTCTTCGCTGTGAGTTATTTTAAAATTTGACAGGTCATTTATGATATAATCCCTAAGTTCATCATCTTCGATTTTTTTTAAAAACTTTGACCTTACATAAACAGTTACTTCGCTTCCAAATGTCGAAAAAATTGATGCATATTCTGCTGCAACAGTTCCACCACCAATTATGAGAATTTTTTTTGGTAGTTTTTTTAAATACGGAAGTTCACTATGAATCGCACATTCGACCCCCAGGTAATTTCTAGCATAATTTTGCCCTGTCGCATAAACCACATAATCATAGTTTTTTTCATATTCTTCCTTAAATTCTTCAAATTTTACAAATATTCCCAGTTCATCGAGCGTTTTTTTAGCCCCTTCCCGCATAGATCTGTGAATTTTATAAACTTTTTCGTGTAACTCGTTAAGTGAAATTATATCTTCTAAAACATGTTTTTTTCCAGTTATCGCATTTAAATTATCAATTACATCTGAAACTTCTTTTAAAGCATTTACATACCTGCAACCGTAATTTAAGCAGGTACCACCAAGTTTGTCCATCTCATAGAGTTCAACTTCAAGTCCTCGTCTAGCGAGTGCGTGTGCACAAGAAAGACCTGCAGGCCCCCCACCTACAACTGCAATCATAATCCATCCCCTCATTTTTTAAACCAGTGTATCTAATGTATTGAATGTATTATGTTTATATCTTACGAAATCACGGTGATACTTTGAACACTTTTGGGGATAATTTTAGAGTAACGACCTGGGGAGAAAGCCACGGAAAAGCATTAGGTGCAGTAATTGACGGATGTCCTGCAAATCTACCCATTTCAGAACAAGATATCCAAAATGAACTCAATAGAAGAAGACCTGGATACAGCATCTTCTCAACACCGCGAAAAGAAGAAGATAAGGTAGAAATTCTTTCAGGAATTTTTGAAGGAAAAACTACGGGAACCCCAATTTCAGGACTTGTATTTAACAAAGGACAAAAATCAAAAGATTACAGTAAAATTAAGGATACGCCAAGACCCGGACACGCTGACTTAAACTACTTTTTAAAATACGGAAATTACGACTACAGGGGCGGTGGACGAAGCAGTGGAAGAACCACAATTGGAAATGTGATTGGTGGAGCAGTTGCTAAAAAATTAATTGAATTTACACACAATATCAAAATAATCGGGTATTCTACTAAAATTGGAAAAATAAAAGGGGACTTTGATTACTACAAAAATCCAAAATTTTTTGAAAGTGATTCAAATATTGAAAAATTATTGAAAAAAATAGAAAATAATCCATTAAGATGCCCTTCAAAAAATAGCGATGAAATGAAGGATTACGTTATTGATGCGATGGATAAAAAAGACAGTGTCGGCGGAATAATTGAAATAATTATAAAAGGAATTCCGCAAGGCGTTGGAAATCCAGTATTTAACAAATTAGAAGGAAAACTTGGAAGTGCATTCATTGGAATTAATGCGGTGAAAGGATTTGAAATAGGCAGGGGTTTTGAAGCTTCAGAATTATATGGAAGCGAAATGAACGATGCATACCATATATATGAAAATTCAATAAAAGAAATGACAAATAATGCCGGTGGAATTATCGGTGGAATCAGCACTGGCTCCCCAGTTGTTCTTAGGGTTTCAATAAAACCAACACCTTCAATTTCAAAAATTCAAGATAGTATGAATTTGATATCGAATAAAGATGAAAAAATTGAAATTGGCGGTAGACACGACCCGATAATCGTTCCAAGAGTTATTCCAGTACTGGAATCGATGGCTGCAATAACGGTTGCTGATCTAATGATTTCGAGTGGATATATTAACCCATGCAGAATATAAAACCAACAAAAAAATTTAATTTTCTAAAAAAAATAATAAAAAAAGCGGATACAGAACTCAATCCAAAAAATCCGGTATCCTAACGATTAATCCCCATTAATCCAACGATAATAGCACCTGTATGTTATCCACAAGCAAGTGCAATATAAATTTTATATATTCTGCTATATATATTTGATGTGAATAATGGGGGATATTACCTTCACAAAGGCTGTAAAATAGAGTAAATAGCATTTAAAGGATTTAATAGTCAGTTTGGCAATTATTTATGTTAATATGCTCTTTTAAAATTCAATTATTTATTTACCAATTCAAAATTAGATTTATGCAACTAAAAATATTTTTCAAATTTATATTTTTTAAACCGACAGACTACCTTATATACAAAGTCGGATTATGTTAAATAACTCAGTAAAACACCTAAAGATTGATAATATGGAAAACAAAATTCCCATGAGAAGAATGGTTCACAAAATCATATATGAGTGCAATATCGTGCTTCTCGTTGTTGATGCAAGGGATCCCGAAACTACACGAAACAGGGCTCTTGAAGAATATACCATTGAAAAAAATAAAAAATTAATTTACGTAATCAATAAATCAGATCTTGTTCCTAAAAAAATTCTTGAAAAATGGAAAGACAACTTTAAATCTGAAAACCCGAATTCTTCCGTAGTTTTTGTAAGTGCCAAAGAAAAATTGGGCACAAAAATGTTAAGGGATGAAATTAAGGCTTATTTAAATTCAAACAACATTAAATACGGACAAGTTGGAATCGTTGGATATCCAAATGTTGGAAAATCCTCAATAATCAATGCACTGACAGGTAAAAAAAGTGCAAGAAGTGGACTTACCGCGGGATTAACTGTTGGAGAACAGTGGGTAAAATTAACAAAAGATATCAAATTACTCGATTCTCCAGGAATAATTGAACCAAAAGATGAAGATGAACTCGTAATATCTGGCGCATTAAGGTACGAAAAGGCCGATGACATCATATCCCCGGCACTAAAAATTTTACAACGTATTCACACGTTTGATAACACGATTCTGAATGAATACTACGGTTTTGAAATCGGAGAAGAAATAAATATAGAACTTCTTGAAAAAATCGGAACTAAATTAAATTTCCTTACAAAAGACGGCAAAATCGATATAGACAGGACTTCAAAAAGTATAATCCGGGAATTCCAAAACGGCAAATTGAACTACCACAGGATGAACTTAAAAAAATACGAACAGAAAAGAACCAAAAATATTGATTTTATAACAAAATACCTGCAAAACTTCCCATTTATCAACGATGCCGACCAGATTATATCCCATCTTGAAAATATAGATGAACTTGGAACAATGAATACAAGACCTGTAATCGGGATGAAAGAATTAGACGATGCTTTTGTAATAATCTCGTTTTCTGAAAAATCAAGAGATACCGGCAGAAAAAAAGTTGAAGAACTTGCAAGAATGAGCGATATTGAATTATATTCACTTGGTGGCGGAAGGGTTGGAAAACATAGAATTTACATTGGAGTAGGCGAAAAAATTAAAAACACAATATAATGATTAATTGGCCATTTTACATTCATAAATTCCAATTACACCAATTTTTTTCAATTCTTTTAACAATTCTTCCCTATCTTCTTTTAAAAGTATTATTGCAGAACCCCCTCCCCCTGCACCGGTTAATTTTCCCCCGTAACCGTACTTTTGACCTACTTTTGCAACTAAATCTAACTTTTCAGTAGAAATTCCAAATTTTTTAAGAAGTTCGTGGTTTTCATTCATCAATTTTCCAAGTTCTGATTTATCGGATACCCACCTTACAGTACTTATTATTTTTCCAATTTCCTCAAAAATCTGCTCTTTTTCAGGGTGTTTTGAAACCTCGTGTACTAATTCTGCAGTTTTCCTTGTTCTCTCTTCAACATTCACAACCAAAAATCTACAAGTTTTTATGAATTCTTCCAAATCGTTAGGCATTGGCCTGTATTCCCCATTTACAATTTCAATCATTCCTCCCAAAGAAATCGTTGCAGTGTCAGTTACACTTGCCCTTCCCTGAACCTCTTTTTCAACAGAATATGCAAGATTTATTACTTCATCATTTTCCAATTCAATTTTGTAAAAACTTAAAATTGAACGAATAACAGTTACAACAACAGATGCAGATGAGCCTAAACCGCAACTTAGGGGAATTTCAGAATATATTTTTAATTTAAAGGGTTTTATCTCTTTTAAATTTTTAAATTCGGATAGATAATATATCGTAGATTTTGCAGCGCATAACACGTACTTTAATGCAGGACTGAAATTTGAAATTTCCAAATTTTTAATTAATTCGGGAGTTATTTCAAAAATTTCATTTAAATCTACAAGGTCTATTGAAATTGTGTCGGAATTTTCTTCAATTTCACCCGTTGTTTTTAAATCGAGTGCCATTGAAATTGCAGGATAACCGTCAACTACTGCATGTTCTCCGAACAATATAATTTTAGAAGGTGTTTTTATCGTGTTCATATATTCCACCTTAACCCCACCTTCTAAGCCTGTTTAACAGCACTTTATCCCGGTTTTCAACATTTCCATTAAATTCCGCAGTTAACAGTCCTTTTGTTCCAAAAGTTCCTTTTATTTTTCCAACAACATCTTTTCCTTCAATGGATATTTCTTCACCGATTAATTTTTCGGCTGCAACTTTTGACTGTGCGAGTTCTTCAATCACGGTCCTTGATTTATCGATTTTAATCTTTCCTTCCCTAAGTACTTCTTTTTTAATATTCAGATCTTTTATTGGTTTAAATTCCTCGATTAAACCATGACCACAGATTCTAAGGGTTGTTGGGGGAAGATCAAGCCTTGTAATTAAAACCCTATCTCCAACTTCCGCCAAAACCTTTTCTTCAAGTTCAAATACACAGTAGCATTCATTTCCAGAAATTACTTCGTTTAAAATTACATTTTCTTCCGATTTGCCAACCGTTAATTTTTTAAACGGTACTGCAACTGCCGGAACTATCAACATTCCCACATTTAAGTGAACTTTCATTTTTGGAGTTAAATTGTACTTGAAAATGTCTGAAATTTTTATTTTGGCAACTATTTTGTCGACTACCTGTAAATTAGTATCTTTTGAAGTTAAAATGCATCCCCGATAGATTTGTTTTGCTTCAACACCCTGAATTGCCATTCCAACTCTGTCGCCAGCTTTTGCCTCCATAACATTTTCTTTAAAGCACTGTATACTCCTGACTTTCGTAGACATGTTTATTGGAAGAACTTTTAATTCATCACCGACTTTCACAATTCCTTTGTTAATAGTTCCGGTTACAACCGTTCCTGCACCCTTTATAGGAAATGCGTGATCTAGGGGCATTTTAAAATAACTGTCAGTATTTCTAATTATTTCAGTATTATTCAAAGTATTTATAATCAAATTTTTAATTTCGGTGATGCCAGATCCCGTTTTTGCAGAAATTGGAATAATTGAACTGTTTTTTAAATTTTGAGTAGATTGCAAAATGGACTTCATAAACATTTCAGTTCTTTTGATCTCTTCGGTTTCTGCATTGTCTGATTTTGTAATCACAACAATTGTTGGAATATTGAAGTGATCAAGAATTAACATGTGCTCCCCAGTCTGGGTCTTTGGCCCTTCTTTTGCATCAACAACAATTAATGCAAGATCGATTATATCTGCAGCACTTACAACTGCCCTAATTAAATCAGCGTGTCCTGGTGCATCAACCAAAGTTATACGGTAATTTTCAAGCTTAAATGCTGAAAACCCGATATCGATTGTAATTCCACGTTTTTGAGATTCAGGCAGTTTATCGTGTGCCGAAGTTGATGCAATTTCCGTTAAAACTTTAGAAAGTGTCGTTTTTCCGTGATCGATGTGTCCAAAAATTCCGAGGTTGATATTTTTAAAGTCCATTTTCTACTACCTTGATAACCGATTCCTATTAAAATAATATACCTAGATTATATATGCACTTAGATATAAAAGGATAAATAAATTTTGAACTGATTTTTTGGTGATAGATATGATCCCCGATTCTTTAAAATACGAAATTTTAGTTTTTGGCTGCGGAAATTTAGTATTTGCAGACGATGGTTTTGGTTACGAAGTAATTTCAAAGCTCGAAACTATGGAACTTCCGAAAAACGTTGGAATAATCGATGCAGGAACTGGAGCGCCTTATTATTTAATGTCTATAATGGATGAAGAGTGCCTTACTAAAAAAATTATTATTGTTGATATTATTGATTTTCAACTACCCCCTGGAACCTTAAAAATACTCTCAACTGAAGAACTCACAAAAATAGATAAATACACTTTTGATGCACACGACATGCCACTTTCTGACTACCTTATAAAAGCACAAGAATCCGGAATCGATGTTACAGTTATCGGATGCCAGGCAAAACGAGTTTCAATGCCCGATATCGAAGTTGGGTTAACAGATGAAGTTAGGGCAGCTATTGATGGTGCAGTAGACCTGGTTCTTGAGCATATCAAATAAGTTAATAAATTTAAGAACACCCAAAAATATTTTTTTAAAACAATATTTGATCAATCAAAAATTATTTTAACCCTTTAAAAAATAAATTTATTATGGAGTTTTTTAGAGGGGGAATTTATGAAAAGTTACAAAATCAAGCTTTTTTTCTCGGGCGATGAGGATATTGTAAAAACAGAAACTGTTGAAGCTGAAAATCCTTTTGAAGCAAAAGAATTGCTTTTAAAAAAGTATGGTGCAGTTAAACCAAGACTTCAAGATAAGACCCTTGAAATCCTTTCAAAAATAGAAATACTGGATTATAATATCATTTAACTAATCTAGATTTATTTTTCCTTTTTAGCTTTTATAATGTGCCTGATTCTTTTTCCAGTTGTTATTTCGGATTTTTTAAGAGTTAATCCAAGTTCTTGTATTTTATCTTCAACGAGTTTTCTTCTTTCAAACGGCTTTTCTGGAAACATTATTGCAATAATTCCACCCTCATTCAAATAATCCATTCCTTCTTCAATTATTTTCTGTGAAAATACTTCACCATATTTTCCACCACCAATTAATTCAACTTCGCTTGCAAAAGCCCCGCCAAAACTTCTTTTTGATGCAACTGAATTATCTGCATAGTATGGAGGGTATGAAATAATTAAATCGAATTTTTTGTTTTTTAATTCGGGAATATCAAATATTATTTTTCCTTTTGAATCTACAAGAATTATTTTTGAATCAAGATTATTTTTTGAGATGTTTTCTTCTGCAATTTTTAAATAATCGAAAACTGTGTCTGTTGCAGTGACATTACATTCAAAATATTTTGCAATCAATATTGAGATGATTCCTGAACCGGTTCCAATCTCAAGAACCTCTTTAATGTCATCTTTTTCATCAAATATATTTTTTATAAATAAATACCTGTTAATGGGTGTCGGAATGAGTGCATCTTCATGAAAATCCATATCCAATCCAAAAATATGCCTTAATATTGCAATATTATATTCTTTCATTGCTTCTTTATTCTTAAAATCAATTCTTGGTTTTCCCGATTTGTACACAATAAAATCTTTCAGTTTTTCATTTACCAAAATTGCATCTTCAATTTTCAGTCCGAGTTCTAGGGGTTCAGGTTTCATAGTTTTCCACATTTTTATTTTAAATTGATTGATGAAACAATAATATAAAAAAATATTTAACAAATATCGTTGAAAGTTAGATTAAGTAATTTTGGAGCGATATTATGCAATTTGTTCACATGGCGGATAATCATCTAGGATACCGCCAGTACAACCTTGATGAGCGGGAAAACGATATTTACGAATCATTTTTGGAATGTATCGATAAAATTATTGAAATAAGGCCGGATTTTGTAATTCATAGCGGTGACCTATTTGAAAGCCCACAGCCTTCGGTAAATGCAATAAGATGTGCAATTGAAGGTTTTTTGAAATTAAAGGAAAAAAATATACCAATTTACTTAATCCACGGAAATCACGACATTCCAAAAAGTCAGCAAAAGGGAAAACCGTTTGGACTTTTGAAAAAAATACTTGGAAACAGTTTACTAACATTTGGAAAAAATAAATCCCACATTTTTAACAATGAAATATTCATTGGCGGAATTGAGTACGTATCCCATAATAAAATTCCAAAAACTTATGAAGATTTAGAAAAAATTAATTCTGACTCTAAAGATTATAAAAAAAAGATATTGCTTTTCCACCAGAGCGTGAATCCATTCATCCCACAAAGTTTTGAAATGCAACTTACAGACTTTCCAAAAGATTTGAATTATATTGCAGGAGGTCACATCCATCAAAGAGTACTAAAACCGGTTAATGATGGAAATTCCGTATTTTCGTATGCTGGATCAACCGATATCATGTCTGTTAGCGAAGTTAGAGATTACCAAAAAAATGGAAAAGGATTTTATTTAGGCGATTTAAGTGGGGATTTTGATATCAATTCAATTCAAAAAATTGATGTTGAATGCAGAAATTTCATAATCGATAAAAAAATTAAGAATGAAAATGATTACGAAAAAATAATCAAAGAACTCCAAAACTTGCAAGGTGAGAAGAAACCGGTTATATACTGTGATATAGTTGAAAATTTATTTAATTCATTTAATGATGAAATTGCCGAGTTAACACTTTATAAAAGGATAAACAGGATTGACGAAAACCTAGAAGAATCTTTGATCATTAATGAAAGTAGTATTGAAGAAATCTTCCAAGAATATATTAAAAACAAAGAAATGGATGTAAATTTCGTATACGGACTCTATAAAAAACTTTTAGAGAACGATGAAGATTCATTGCTTTACGTAAATGACTACTTTAAGGGTAATTACTAGGGGGCGTACTTGATGATTATCAAAACTATCAAAATGGAAAACTTCAGAAGCCACAGAAACACATCAATAAATTTTAACAAGGGAATAACTTCAATTATTGGGCAGAATGGAAGTGGAAAATCGTCAATTTTTCAAGCAATGAATTTTGCACTTTTTGCACCGCGTGGAAGCAATTTTAGAATTGAAAATTTAATGCAACAGGGCGCTGCATCTTTTTCAGTAGAATTAGAATTTGAAATGATGGGAAATACCTATCTTGTAAAAAGAAAACGGTTTCAAAATAAAACTGATGATAAATTATACGTTAACGGAAAATTAAATGCCGAATCCGCATCTGAAATCAACAAAAAAATTGAAGAAATATTAGAAATAGATAACAGTGTATTTTCAAATGCAATATACATAAAACAGGGCGAAATTGCAAATTTAATCCAGATGACTCCAAGGGATAGAAAAGAAGTTATCGGAAAGCTTTTAGGAATTGAAAAGTATGAAAAAGCCGCTGAAAAAATGAATATTGTAAAAAAAAGCTACGAAGAAATGCTTTTTAAACTTGAAGGAGAACTAACCCAAGAACCTGAAATTTTGGAAAATCTTGAAAAATTGAAAAATGAAGTTTCTGAATCTGAAGTTTTAAAAGAAGAAGTTTTAAAAAAATATGGGAATTTAGAAACGGTAAAACTTGAAAAAAATTTAGAATTAACCCAAATGGAAGAAAAATTTACGGAGAATAACAGGTTAAAAGAAAATTTAAAGGACATTATTTTAGAAATCAAAAATATAAATTTAGAAATTCAAAATTTTAAAAATTCGCTAAATCTGGTTGTTGAAGAATCTGAAAATCTATCTAAAAACGAAGAAAATTACAAAAAATATCTAGAACTTGAATTAAACATTAAAGATCTAAATACTAATTTAACTAGTCACAGATCAGACTATGAATCATATAATAAGTTAAAAACTATAGAAGAATCCCTACTAAAAGAATTAAATAGCTTAAAAGAATCTTTAAAAGATAATAAAAAAAATCCTGATGAATTGAAAAAAAATTTAAAGGAAAACGAAGGAAAAATCCTGAGTCTAGATAAAATAAAAGAAAAAATTAAAGAATTGGAATTTATTGAAAAACAGATTTGTGAAATAGAAACCCACAAAAAAACGGTAGAAAACCTATTTAATAGTGTTAAAATTTACGAAAACTCGATTAAAACTTTTGAAGAACTGAAAACCAAAAAAAATAGTTATGAAAATCTTTTAAAAGAAAAAATTGACGTTGAAAAAAAACTTCGAACCGAAAATGATGAAAAAATTAAATTAATTTCTGAATTGACAGTTTTTGAAAAAATAGAAGAAAAAATTAATCTTGAAAATGAATTAAAGGAAAAATACGAAGAACTATCTGAAAAAATAGATAAATTAAATGAAATCGTTTTAAAAAAAGAAAGTAAAATTTCAGAATATAAAAATTCTAAGGCAGAACTTGAAAAAACCAATGATTCGTGTCATGTTTGCCAGTCCAAAATAAGTGAAGAAAAAAAGCAGGAACTGCTTAGAAAATACAACAATGAAATCCAAAACGAACAGTTATCTACTGAAAGTCTTAAAAAACAGCTTGAAATCATATTAACTAAAAAAGAACAGATTAAACTTAAATTAAATGAAATCGATTCGTTTAAATCAAAATATGGTGAATTAAAAGAAAAAAAGAACTATCTTTTGAAAATTGAAGAATCTTTAGTTGAAAATAACCAAAAATTAGACGAATTAAATGAAAAAATTAATGAATATTCTTCATTAAACGATGAAATGGATCTAATTGAAATTAAATTAAAAGATTTGGAAAAAGACCATAAAAATTATAATTATTCTGCCCAGTTTGTAGCTAAAAACGACGAATCTGAAAGTTTAAAGAAAAAGTTGGAACTTTCAAAAATTATTGGAAATTACGATTTTTCAAAAATTGAAAACGAAAAGAAATCCCTCGAAAATTTAAAAGATGAATTAAAAAATATTATTTACAATTTAGACAGAGAAATTAACATAAAAACAGAATTAAAAAATATTCAAAACGATATTTCTTCAAAAATAGGTATTGCTGAATGCTACGTTAGATGGGAAACCCAAAAATCAGATTTTGAAAACAAAATATCAAACTGTAAAGAAAGTTATGAAAAATATATGAAAAGTCATGCAGTTCTTAAAAACTATTCAAAAACGTATATTATTGAAATAAATAATTTAAACGAGTTTTTGAACCAGAAAATTGCTGAAAAACAGCAACTTTGTGGAAAACTTCTTGAAACACGAGCAGAAATTGAAAAAAATATTCAGATTACAAATTACAATCCAGAATTGCATGAAAACGCTAAAAGACTTTACGAAAATATATTTAATGAATTTAATGATATTTCAAGAACTTTGGAGAGAATAAATTCTGAATTAAAACTTAAAAGCGAAAATATAAATTATTTAAATGAAAAAATCCAAAATCTGGCGAATAAAAAAGAAGAAAGAAAAAAAATTGAAGAATTTAAAGAATATCTCGATAAAATAAAAAGGGAAATATTTTCAAAAGATGGATTTCAGAGATATTTAAGAGAAAAATATATTCCTTTGATTCAGAGACATACAAACCATATTTTTCAGGAATTTGAACTTCCATATTCACACATTCAATTAAAAGATGATTATAGCCTCATAGTTGATGGCCTCCCAGTTGAAACCCTAAGTGGAGGGGAGCAGATTGCAGTATCTCTTGCATTGAGGCTTGGAATCTCTAAAGCGGTTTGTAATAATATTGAATGCATAATATTAGATGAGCCTACTGCATATCTTGATGAGGATAGGCGTAAAAACCTTTTAAATATCTTCAAAAACATAAAAACAATACATCAGATGGCAATAATCACTCACCACCAAGAACTTGAACAGATTGCGGATAACATAATAAAAGTTAGAAAAATCGGCGAAAATTCAAAAATATCTTTAGAATAGGTTAAAAAATGTACAGAATAATCCCAGACACCAATTTTTTAATTTATACGTTTAAACAGGGCATTAATTTTGAATACGAATTAAATAGTGCTATCGATAGAGGTTACAAAATATACATTATGGATTGTGTTTTAAAAGAACTTGATAAATTAAAATCAGAATTTAAAGGAAAGGAAAAGCTTTCTGCAAATATGGCTTTAAAATATGCCAAAAATTTTGAAATTATCGAATATTCAGACGGGAAATATGCTGATGAAATGATTATAAACTATTCTAAAGAAAATAAAGATGTAATAATCTGTACTAATGATAAAAAACTAAAAAAAGAATTGATTGATAATGGAACCCCGATAATTCTTGTAAAACAGCACAATCACTTTGAACTTCAGGGTTATTTAAAATAAAAGTAAAAAATTAGTTTAATATTTAATGTAATCAAATCTACAATTTTTATTTTCCAAAATTATTTTTAAACCGATTTTAGCAGGAACTACGGGAATATCGATATTTTCTGAGATATATCTTGCTTCTGAATCAGGGTCTGTCATTTTCATTCCCATGTGGTACATTGCAAGCATTTTCGGTTTTTTTTTCATTGAATTTACTATTTCGATTATATCATTTGAACACATGTGTCCTGGAACTTTTTGACCTTTAACCCGAATTATATTTGCAATTAAAAAATCTACGCAATCAAAATCTTCGATTAATGAATCGATATATTCTGAATCTGAAGTGTAACCAATTAATCCATCTTCTGTTTCCAATTTAAATCCAATTGTTTCTGGATCGTTGTGTTTTGTTTTTGTTGCAGCTAATTCCCAATTATTTATATTTATTTTATCATAAGGGCCCAAAACATGCCTTTCTCCAACTCTCGATTGATGGTATGTTGAAATTCCCTTTTCAAACCTACTGTTTCCATTTAAAACTGAGTTGTTACCAATTAAAACTCCTTGTTTTTTGGTCATTCCTTTGGTCATTGCTTCAACAAGGTTTTCTGCATCGGTGTAGTGATCAGGATGGCAGTGCGTAGAAATTATTGCATCTGTTTTCCAAGGATTGATCTGTAACTGATTCATTCTAACCAGTGCTCCAGCTCCAGGATCAACGTGCATAGTTATATCTTCAGAATGGATTCTAAACCCGCCAGTTCCCTTAACTTGCGTTATACTTTCCCATCGACCTCCGCCACCCCCTAAAAATACTATCTCTAACAAATTTGATCACACTACTCGATTACTTTAAATTCAACGTTATTGTAAATGCCATTCACTTCAACTATTTCGTAAGGGTAGACAATTACCCGATCAGAAATGGTTTCAGGCGTTATTTCTTCAACATTAACGATTAATACACCATTTTCTAATTTTATCGAATTAATTTCTATGATATTATCAGAACCTAATTTTTTGCCCATATAAACTTCGATAACGGTCTTATCATCCTTAACATTGCTTTCATAATGTTTGTAAGAATCCCCATAAATTCCAAATTCTAAAACTTTAAAAGGTATTGACCCAATTTCAGAACTATTTTTTGATTCTGAACTATCATCCGCTTCTACTTCAATATTCGGATTTTCGGATGAAGTATTGTTTAACAGTGAAGTTCCATTTGATTCAGTTGTAATATTGTCTTCGATACATCCACTAAAAATAAGGATTGCCGAAATTAAAAAAATAAACGAGTATTTCATGTACTCACTTCCCATATCTCCTTTCACGTTTTTGATACTCCCGAATAGACCTCAATAAATCAACTTTTCTAAATGTCGGCCAGTATGTTTCACAAAAATATAGTTCTGAATAACATGACTGCCAGGTTAAAAAATTACTTATACGCTCTTCTCCCGATGTTCGAATAATTAAATCAGGATTTGGTGATGGAAGGTTGCTTGTGTATAGATTTTTAGATATTAATTCAATAGTTATGTCTTCAATTTCTATTTCGTTGTCTTTTACTTTTTCTGCAATTTTTTTGACGCTATCAATTATTTCCTGCTGGCCACCATATGCGATTGCAAAATTAACAAAGTGATCAGAATAATCCTTTGTTTTTTCTTCTGCATACATAATTGCTTTTTGAACATATTCTGGTAGCATTTCTCTTCTTCCAATAACACTAACACGTATTTTATCCTTGTGAACACCTGGGTGATCTGCAATTTCAATGAATTCTTTTTCAAAAAGGTCCATCAAAACTTTTACTTCATTTTCCGGACGATTAAAATTTTCTAAAGAAAATGCATAGAGCGTGACAGTATGAATTCCCAAAGAAACACACCAATTTATAACTTCGTGAACCTTTGAAGCTCCTAAATTATGGCCAAGTTCTGGATTTTCACCTAATTTTTTTGCAAGCCTCCTGTTCCCATCCATAATTATTCCAACGTGTTTTGGGAGAGGATACTTAGAAATTTTTGATTCTAATTCTCTTTCGTAGAGTTTTAATGCCCCAAATTTGCTCAAATATTCATAAAATTTAAATAACGGCAAAGTATCACCAGAGTTTTTAAAAACCTTCTTTTAAAAATTTAACCGCATTGTAATATCTTTTCCAAGATCCGCTTCTACTTGTATCTATAAACTTAATATTTTCACTATTTAAAATAATAGCACCAAATCCTTCTAAATTACAGACAAGCGCAAATGCCCTGAATAAAAGATTTCCTGAAATTCCATCATCTGAAATAATTATATTGTATCCTTCTTTTAGATATTCTTCAATTAATATTCCCTTGTGATCAATTTCTGGATTTTCAAAAAATTCTAAAGATTTAACACGTTTTAAAAGATTTTCCGCTTCAATTATAGAATCGTCTATTTTTTTACTTCTTCCAACATCCGAAAGCCTTCCTGCAGATAATATCCCTACCTTTGGAGTTATTTCTCTTGATTTTAAAAATTCTAAGGAATATTTGATTATTTCTAATTTTTCGTCCAAACTCATTTTAGGATCTTCAGAAATCTCGTCGATCCCAACTGGAGCCAGTATGAAAATTTCATTGTTAAATGGGTTTTTTAAAATAGATGCCCGGTAAAATTTCCCGATTTTTTTTCTTAAAATTGGAATTAAATCACTAGAAGAAAGCGAACCCCTAACTGCACCACAATATCGTTTATTAATTAAACCATCAATCAAAACATTAGGACTATCTACTAATTCAACGTCTATTCCTTCTTTTTTCAAGTTTTCAACTGCAATTAGCACTTCATCTCGATTTTTACCGATACCGATAGCATACATGGTGTCCACCATACTTAATAATATTAAAAAAATAATCTTTCACAAAATATAATAACCAACTATATATCGATTCAATTACATACAAAAACATGCAGTAGTGAAGAAAAGTAAAAAATTGTTAAGGTAATTATTTCATTGCTAATTTCAAATCGTCAGCTTTAACAGTTTTTCTGCCTGCGTGCTTAGCTAAACCAACTGCTTCTTTAGCTACGTCAACTGCAATTTCTTCTAATGCTTCAGCGAGCATTACTGCTGCATCTCTACTTACTCTTTCAGCACCTGCGGATTTTAGGATTCTCTCCATTGGTGCAACTGGAAGTTCTGCCATAGAATCACCTTCTTTTCTTATTACAATTTAAAATGGTATTCTTCCAGTATTTATAATTTTCGTAAAAAATCGTATTCTTTTTTCAATTACAAGAGTTAATCAGTTTGTAATTCAAAATATCTGGATGATTCATTTAAATTTATTTATTCAAATATCCAAGTAATAATAAATTTAAAAAAAAGAAGTAAATTACTTAGATGAACCAATTACCCTATATTCTAAGACAATTCCGTCATCTAATGGATAATAATTTTTTAATTCTAATTTTGTACATTCTTCAACGTTTTTAAACCCTTCTCCATCAACATATGTTGGAGAATTTGCCCCTCCGAACACTTTTGGAGCGATATAAACCCTAACTTCGTTTATCAAGTTTTCTTTAAACATTCCCCAGTTTAAAGTCCCGCCACCTTCAAGAAGAATTTTATTTATTCCCATTTTGTAAATTTCATTCATAATTTTTCTTAAATCAACTTTTTGAACCCCTGCTCGTAATACCGTGATTCCCATTTCTTTTAATTTTCTGATTTTTTCTTCTTTTTCATCTGAAATCGGAGTTGTTGTTGCAATCACAGTTTTTGCATCCTTATTTAATACCCTTGCATTTAATGAAATTTTTAAGCTGCTGTCAACCACAATTCTTAACGGATTGTCCTTTGGAGATGCATTGATTTTATGAACAGTAAGCCTTGGATCGTCTTTTAAAACAGTTCCAATTCCCACAAGTATTGCATCTACATCCTTTCGTATCTCGTGAACCCTTTTTAAATCGTTTTCACCAGAAATTCTCGAATCATTTTCTATTGTTGCCAGTTTCCCATCTAAAGTCATTCCAACATTTGATATAACATATGGAACCATGATATCACTTAAATCGCCATTAATTGTAATTCTTCTCGAAATATATGGATATAGGCTTTCAATATCCTTTAAATCACCGTGAGAATACTTAATTATCTCTTTTCTGATTAGATTATTTACTTTAATTCCCCTGCTTTGAAATTCTTCCATTATATTTTTAGCATAAACTCTGCCAGCTCGGTCAAAATCTGTTAAAAGTATAACTTCAGGGATATTTTTTGCAATTAAATCATCTGCTATCTGAAATACAGGAGTATTTGACACAGTTATAAAATTAGCCTTTATTTTTAAATTTTTCAATGATAATATGTCATTTGGCCCTTCCACCAATATTGGAATTCCTTTTTCAGCCAGTAATTTTAGATCATCGATTATCAAAAGGAGTTTTTCTAAATATTCCTGCTTATCCATCTTTTCACAAAATAAAAATAGTTAAATTTAAGGCATTGGTAATGGCAAGGACTTATGTTTGTTTGTTGTAATCCTAATCATTAATTCTTCCATTTTTTCTAGAGAAATGCCTAAAAATTCACATATATCATCAATTTCCTTTCCCTTTTCCATTAAATTTAAAAGTTTGTCGAGAGTTTCGTAAGAAATTCCAAGTTCGCCTTCGTCAGTTTGACCATCCCAAAGTCCTGCAGAAGGTGCTTTATCAATTATCTCTTTTGGAACGCCAACATAACCTGCAAGCTGCCTTACTTCAGTTTTGAAAAGATTTCCAATAGTTAAAAAGTCGCTTCCAAGGTCCCCGTATTTTGTACCGTATCCCATGTATATTTCTGATTTATTGGATGTTCCTGCAACAAGGTAATTTTTCTTGTTTGCATGGTAATATACTTCAGTCATCCTAATTCTAGGCTTTAAATTTGCATCGACACGTTTATCAAACTCTTTTCCTTCAACGTATCCCCCTGCACCAAATGCAACTAAAACAGGAGTTATATCAAATATTGTGTAATCAATTCCAAGAGATTCTGCAACGAGTTTTCCATACTTTTCATCATCAGGATTTGAATTTTTTTCAGGCATTATTACTCCAAAGACATTTTCTTTGCCAAGAGCTTTTACTGAAAGATATGCTACAAGGGCGCTGTCTATTCCGCCACTGAGTCCCACTACAACGCCTTTTGCATCTGCATTTTCTACCTGTTCCCGTATAAAATCACATATATTGTTTGCAAGTTCGTCCAACTGTTCATTTGTTCTTATCATGATAATACCTCTTAATTAAATTAAGAAATCCCCGTACTTAAATATTAACTCGGTTGCTTTTCGTATATCTGAACCTTGCATTTTTGCTTCATCAAGATATACCTTCGATAAATTATTTGTAATCATTCTCGGAGTTGATTTCCACATTTCTGAATGAAGCATTAAATCATATGCCCTTGCTTCGTTTTCTTTTAGCCCATATTTTCGATAAGGCCCATTATGTGTAATAAATGTTGGATTTTTATCCATTTCGGTATTCAATACTTCAGTACATAGCTCAGTTCTTGGAATCGGCTCAGCAGCACTTACAAAAACGTCATCGAGTTCTGCATCAACGATAAAGTCTTTTGTCATCAAAAAGTCAACTTCTTTTTCTTTTGGATGCCCAACGATAAAACTTCCAGCAACTTTTACTCCACAATCTTTTGCAAGCTCGATTGCTTTTAAATTTTTCTTTGTGTTAGTTCCTTTTTTCATTGAATTTAGAAGTTTGTCACTTCCACTTTCAATTCCGTAGAATACCCATCCAATTGAATAAGTTTTAATGGCATTCAAAACCTCTTCGTCAACGTAGTCAACCCTCATGTCTGGAACTGATAAATTCTCCCTTCCAATTATGTTTGAAACGCTTTCAATCATTTCTATAAATTTATTTTTGTTTACGGTGTTTTTAAAGTTATAGAGGCTTCCAGTACCACCACTTATTGCAATTCTTTTAACACCATTTTTTTTAAGTTCCATTACTTCTTCAATTATTAATTCAATTGGTTTACTTCGAATATCCCGTCCAAAAAATTCAGGAACCTGGCAAAATGTGCAGTGCCCAAGACAGCCCCTGTGGGTTTCAATATATACATTTGCACCACGTACATTCTGAGCTTCAATATCTTTTGGAACGTATATCTTTGAAAAATCCAAATCAGGCTTTATTTTTGGATTGTTTACAATAATTTCGCCATTTTCAATATATGCCAATCCTTCAGTGCTTCCACTAACTATTTCGGGAGTTGTAAGTTCGCCTTCTCCCAAAATTACCCCATCAACAGTTAATTCATTTAATATAATCTCAGGATATGCTGAAACTGGCCCTGCAATGTAAATTTTTACGTTTTTAGATTTTAAATAGTCAATCGTCTCTTTAATTACTGGATCGATGATATTTAATGTAGAATAAAGGCTAAAAATAACTATATCCGATTTTAAAAAAAGTTTCTTGTTTTTTATGTCCTTTGTAAGCTTTACGTCGTGTTTATGTTTTTCTTTTAAAATTCCGCCGACCAACATGGCACCGTAAGTGTATATATCTTTAGAATAAATTGTAATTTTCATGATATCTACCACATGTTTACAAAAATAGGATAGTTTCCATATAAATCGAATCTTCTTTTTATCATGAGTATCGCATCCGCACCGTCATCGTAATAATTGTAAAGAACTTTTCTATCAACATAATTTCGCTTGTAGTAAAATTCTCTCGCTTTTTTATTATCGAAGCGAACTTCTAAAACGCAGTGTTTTGCATGGCACTCGTTAAATAAAAAGTTTTCAACAGCATTTAAAAGGGCATTTCCAATCCCGTAATTTTGGTAAGCTGAATCAACTGCAATTGATACAACATGCCCATTTCCCCACTCCATTAATGCAATTATATATCCAACAATTTTTCCTTCTTCATTTTCTGCTACCAAAAAACCGTCTGGAAACGAAGTATATATATGCATCATCAAAAATTCCGGATAATTTTTATCAAAAGATTCTTTTTCAATCTCCATTACCCTTTTTAAGTCTTTTTCCCGGAATTTTCGTATATTTACTATCATTATATGTTCACCATTCGGTTTCAATCCGAAATTAGATTTGATATGATATATCATTAAATAAATTATTAAAATTTAACGCAAAATAAAGATTTTCAAAGAGAATTTAAATTTAAAAATTTGAAAAAAAGTTTATGATTATTTATTTTCCAATTTTTCCAAAATCATTTCCGCACATTTTTTTCCAGAAAGATACATTCCACCAAAGATTGCACCCATTCTGTAACCTGCGTGGTACGCATTTGCAGCCATTCCACAAACGTAAAGTCCAGGGAATATTTCTCTCGTGTTTCTTGTGAGTGAATTTTCACCTTTTTCTGCCCACATGGATTTTTCGCCAGGAACTTCGATTCCAAGGTCCTTATTTTTTCTAGCAAGTGTGTGAACTGCTGAAGCGTCGTGTCCTGTTGAGTCTATAACATATTTTGCACTGATTGTGAGTGGGTCGATGTGAAGTCCTGCTTTTTCAATCGCATATGACTGAATAACTACTCCTGCAATTTTATCTTCTTTTAAAATCAAGTCTTCTACAACAATTCCTGTTAATATTTTTGCACCTGCGTCAATTGCAGCAACCCCGAGTTTTGCAGGAACTTCCACTGAATCTGCGGTGAATAATTCATCTTCACCGTCTACTTCATCCAATTTAATTCCAGCTTCTCTTAATATCTCATCTGCAGGTTTTTCCACGACGATGTTTGGAAAGCCCATTCCTCCGCCCCAAGTTCCACCACCAAATGAAAGGTGTCTTTCGAGAACTACGGTTTTAACTCCATTTTGAGCCAAATATTTTGCAGCTGTAAGTCCGCTTGGGCCTGCACCAATAATTACAACGTCAACGTCAATTATATCCATCCACATGTTGAAAGTGGACTTCAATATTGATTTTGTTACTGCTACTTCGTCTGCTCTGAGCTTTCCATCCATTTTTTTCACTCTTTGAATTTTTTAAATTTTTATTGTTAGTTTTTTTATTTTTTCAGATTTTGATTTAGAAATTTCAAAATCATATGTTACATCAATCATTTTTGTTTATAGTGTTCGATACTATTTAATATTGAAGAAATAACCATTTCCCGAATATTTGGAACATCTTCTTCAAGTGACTTCAAAACTTCGTGGGACTTTTTCCTTATTCCATCGCCATTATGCCTACTGTAGGGACATTCGTCCTTGTCTTTGTAGTATTCGATGTCACATTCAACTAATGCCTTTACGATTTTTTCTTCTGAGACATTGAGCATCGGTCTAATCATACAGCAGCTTTTAAGATTTAATTTAAAATCTTTAAAGTCTACATCTGTCTCATTGAAATTTTTAATCGGCTCTAGTGCTTTTATTACATTTCCTTTAAATATATTTGCCATTATCGTGTCAGAATTATCCTCTAACGTGTGACCTATTGCGATTTTTACGTTTGAATCATTATCAAAGTTATTTTCTGCATAATTAGTTAAAACGTGCCTTCTAACCATTGAACATGAAAAACATGGCGAATATTCAATTCCTTTCGTGTTTTGTGAGAGTGTATTTGACATTTCAACAACGTTCCCATCATGTGCAATTATTTCGTGAGGAATATTCAGATTGTTACAGTGTTCTGAAATTTTCTTCACGTTTTCATTATTTTTTGTCCATGGGTGTATTCCATTTATATTCAAATCAACGGTTACCGCATAGATTTGAACGCCATATTTTCGACGGTATGGCTCTAAAAGGTGCAAAAGTGCAAGGCTGTCCTTTCCACCACTTAATCCCACCAGTATTTTATCTTTTGGAGAAATAATACTATTTTTTGAAACATACCTTCCCATCCTCTCGGAAATTTCTTCAAAAACTCGAGAATAAACAATAGGAATTCCAAAATCGGCTTCAATTTTTCTCATTTTTTCCTTTGAAAGTCTCGCCAAACCCTTGTTTCCCACAATAATTTTATCATTCCTTATCGTTAAATAGGAAGGATTACAATACTTTTTTAACTCTTTCAAGTCTATCATGAAGTCACCAGAAATCATCACGTAAATATAACATAATATATAAGCATAATGTTTGAAAGTATTTATTTAGGATGTAGCTATTTTATTTAAATTCATTTATTATTGGTTTAAAAACGGTTTTAGGTTGAGATATTGAAAAAATTCATTGTGAGATACGGAGAAATTGGAACGAAATCACGACAGACCATGCACAGGTTTGAAAAATTACTTGCAAAAAACATCTCAAAACTTGCAAAAAAACACGGAATTTCGGCAGAAGTTGAAATAATCCATACAAGATTAATTGTAGATGTTGCTGAAGAAAATTTTGAAAAAATGAAGGAACTCCTAAAAAAAGTACCGGGAATTGTATCTTTTAGCCCATGCTACTACATCGACCCAGATATTGAACAAATAAAGGAAATTTCATCCGAACTTTTTGAAAAAGAACTTGAACGTTACAAAAACAAAGAAAATATTACATTTAGAGTAAAAACTCAAAGACCGCAGAAAAAATTCCCGTTAACGTCACTTGAAGTAAATATGGCAGTTGGTGGGCCAATCTCTGAAAAATACGGAATAAAAGTAGATTTAACGAATCCTACAATTTCTCTGGATATAGAAGTTTTCAACGAATACGCTTACGTATTTGCAGAAAGAATCGAAGGAATTGGTGGAATTCCTGTTGGAACTCAAGGGCGCGTTTTAGTACTAATTTCTGATGGAATCGATAGCCCGGTTTCTGCATACATGATGGCAAAACGGGGATGTAAACTCTTACTTTTACACATGAAAACTTCAGATGAAGGGCTTGAAAAGACCCAAAAACTCGCTGAAGTTTTAAGCGACTTCGACCCGGAAGCTAAATTTGTATACGTTGACTTTAAAGAAGAGCTTGCAAAAATTAAAGCCGAACTTACGGAAATTAATAGGGATAAATACACGTGCATTTACTGTAAAAAATACATGTTAAAATTAGCTGAAAAACATGCTAAATGGCATAAATGTGATGCTATTATAAATGGAGATAATATGGGCCAGGTTGCATCCCAAACCCTTAAAAATTTGCGTGTAATTAGTGAAGGAATTGATTACCCGATTTTAAGACCTTTGATTGGACTTGATAAAGTCGAAATTATGGATATTGCAAGGAAAATCGGAACTTTTGAAATTTCGACGAGTAAAGAAGTGAGCTGTTTTGCAGTTCCAAAACATCCGATAACAAATGCTACACCTGAAGAAATTGAAAAAATTGAAGAACAGCTTTCAAATTTAAGAAACTGTGATGAATGTAATAATTGTTAAATTAGGGGAAAATCTTGAATTCAAATCCATTTGAAACTTATAGAGATATTAGAATAATGAACGAAAACCCGAAATACCTTGTAAAAGGGGACGGAATAGTTCGGGAAAAAATAAAAAGTGAAAACGTCGAAATCGGAGAATACACTTATTATTCGGGATACTACGAAAGAAAAGAGTTTAAAGACTGTATAATGTACCTTGACGAAATCGACAACAGAAAAGATGTCGATAAATTGATTATTGGTAAATTTTGTAGCATTGCGTCAGGCGTTAAATTTGTAATGGGTGGAAATCAGGGCCATAGATACGACTGGATTTCAACCTATCCATTAACTTTGATTTCTGAAACTCCAGAAGATTTAAAATCAGAAAATGGAAAAGGATATTTGAAAAAAGGAGATACAGTAATTGAAAACGACGTCTGGATTGGTGCAAATGTAACAATTATGCCGGGCGTAAAAATTGGCAGCGGTGCAGTAATTGCAACAGGAAGCGTCGTTACAAAAGAAGTTCCCCCCTATACAATAGTTGGCGGAAATCCTGCAAAAATAATTAAAAAAAGATTTTCTGAAGAAAAAATAGAACTTCTTTTAAAAATAAAATGGTGGGACTGGCCAATTGAAAAAATTAAATCAAATATCAAGATTTTAATGAGCGATGACTTTGAAGAATTAAAAAAGATTTGTGAAGAATAATTTTTTATTTTGATTGATTAAATCTTTTCAAATTTCGATTTTTCCAAAATTCCAAGATTTTTTAAATAACTGCACACCTTACAGACTTCGGTTGCAGATAAATCCCCGCAGATTTTACACTCTCCAGTGTAACCCGGAAGTTCGATATGTTCGAGAAGTCTTTCATAACCCCTTACAATTGAATATTTTGCACCAGGGTGGTTTTTTTCCAACGTATCTGTAATTTCACAGACTTCTGATCTAAAAGAAAGACATGAATACGGGCATGGTGACTTGTGGTATTTTAATTCAAGTAAATCTGCAATTAAAAGCACTTCTTCTTCTGGAATTTTTTCTAAAGGTTTTATTCGTTTAACAAATTTAGGATTTTTCAAACTTTTTCCTAAAAAAGCCAGTTTTTTAACGTCTCCTTCGATGTAATTCATCATAACTGCCTGTGCAACATCATCTAAGTTGTGGCCAATTGCAAGATAATCGCATTTTTCTTCAATAGATACCCGGTTTAAGATTTTTCTCCGTATTACTCCACAAAATGAGCATGGATTCATTGTTAAATTTTTTTCTTTTGCAAGTTTTACAATTTCGTCAAGATTTGTTCCAAGATAATCCTTAAAATGAACAATTCTGTATTCGATACCATGTTCTTCGCAGAATTTTACTGCTGCATCTATTCCATCAGTCCTATATCCTTCGATTCCTTCATTAACAATTATTGCAAGGATTTTAGACTTTGGAATCTGTTTGTAAAATTCATTTAATATATGGGCCATTACAAGACTGTCTTTTCCACCGCTTAGGCCCATTGCAACTTTAATATTGTTTTTAAGAACATCCCTTCCAAGGGTTTTTCTAACTTTTCTTTTAGTTTCTTTTATGAAACATGTCCTACAATAATTATTTCCAGAGTGTTTTTGGTAGTATATTGAAGGGCCACCACATTTTTTGCATTTCATAGTAATCACTTTAGGTTATCCGCCTGAAACTGGAGGATATATTCCAATTTCACCACTTTTATTAATTAAATCGTTTGAAGAAACGATTTCAAAGTCTTTTGAAACAATTATTTTTCCGTTTTCAAAATCTTCTTTTAAGTTTAAATTGTAGTCTTTTTCCAAAATTTCAATCAATTCCAAAACGGTTACTTCATCTAGATCTATTGATATTTTTAAACCTTCGCCAAAATCTTCCCTGCATTTTGCAAAGAATTTTATTGTTAAATCCATTAAACCACCTTAAAAAACAGTAAAAAATTAAATTCACTTGAAATTAAATTTCAAATATTTTAATTGCGTTTACAGGGCATATTTTTGCACAGTTTTTACAACCAATACATTCTTCTTCGTCGAGCAATATTTTAAACTCATTATCAACGGAAAGTGCACCAACTGGGCAGTGAACTACGCATGCACCACAATCGATACATTTTTCATCGTCTTTTTGAATCATTTTTGGTATATCTTCTGCTTCACCAAATTTCCTCAAAATTTCGAGTGCTTTTTCGATCTGTCCTTCATCACCAGTTAATTCGAGAATTAAGAATCCTTCTCTTGGTTCCATTTTTGCTTTTAAAATGTTAACCATTACACCAGTTCCCAAAACCACGTTTGAAACTACCGGTTCCCTTACGTTGCTTCCAGATATCCAGTAAAATACTCTTTTTTTCACTTAAATCACCAGATTAAATTTTATGAAGTCCTGTTCTCCCGATAAGTTTTGAGATATCTTCAGCCGAAACTACTCCTAAAACCTTGTTGTTTGAATCCACAACAGGAAGTCCCGAAATATTATTTCTGCTCATTTTTCTTGCTGCCATATCGATAGTCTCATCTGGTGTTGCAGATACTATATATGTGGTCATAATTTCAGAAATTGAATGTTTATCTTGAGCCATTGCTTTTGCAATATCCCACGAAGTAATTATTCCGGAAAGTTTGCCGTTTTCATCGATAATTGGAAGATGGTTGATATTATTTTCAATTAAAATTCTTGAAGCTTCTGTAATTGACATTTTTAAACTTCCAACAACTGCAGGTTTACTTAATATATCCTTTACAAGTTTCATTTTTGCTTTCATCGGTTTTGGAGCTGCACTTTTTAAAGGTTCCAATCTTTCAGTTAACGTAAATTCGCTATTTGAAATCCAATTTTTAAGTTCTTTTGAAATTTCTCTTGAAACTTTATAGCTTGAAACTGAAGCTGTTTTCATGCATTTATCGACTTTTTTACCTTCAACTTCAACTTCAATCGTTACTTTTCCAGATCTTGCCTGTTTGTAATTAGTAACGCCCAGTTCAGGCCTATCCCTTCTAGGAATTCCGTAATCTAAAATCGGAACTGAGATATCTTCGTCTTTTATTGCACATGTTTTTGCAATTTCCGCGTTTAATACTGGAATCGGGATTCCAATTCCCATGTAAAGCGTGCTTCCATATTTAGGAATTGTTGCGCCCCTTAAATATTTAGTACTCATTTCTTTTAAGTCACCTTGAACCATTAAAGTTCCAAATCCACCATTTGGACTGTGTTGGGTTCCAGCACCGGTAATATACCCTTGTGCACCGCCTAAAAATATTTTTGTACCCATTCCTATAGTATTGTAAGTTTTTGTTTCCGTGTTAAAATCATTTTGTAGTGGGTTTAATTGGCCTGCACCAGAATAATTTAAGTTTCCAAATTCTGGAAGCAGTGCCCCCATGTAAGTGTATATTTTTTCTTCAGTACTGTTCGTAGCTCCGTTGTATGACTGGTAGCAATTTCTTGGATTTACCAAAATTGCCTGATTTAAATCATCTAGGGTTATTGTTGTTGAAACTTTTTTTCTAGGGTAACAGTCCGTTGTATAACCTTCAGCAACAAGCTCGATTTCTTTTCCTGCTACAAGGTCTTCAAGTACGTGAGAACCGCCGTATGAAATATCGATATCATCATCGCTATTAGTTTGAGCAGCCCCTAAATACGCATCAACTGCTGCAAGTCCAGAATATGCCTCAACACCATTCAAATATGTCTTGTACATTTTTATTGGTGGATCGGAGTGTCCAAAATTTAAAAATGCTCCGCTTGAACACATCGCTCCAAATGTACCTGTCGTAACTACATCTATTTCAACTGCCGCTTTTTCCGCACCCAGTTCGTCGACTATATCGATCATCTCTTCTGCAGTAACCACAACTGCATCGCCATTTCGTATCTTCTCATTAATTTCGTGAACGGTTTTCAAAATATCAACCTTAATTTTATATATTTAAAGCAGTGAATGTATAATATCTGGACAATAATCCATCGGGTTAGCTCTAGAGTATATATACACTATAATATATAACCGTATCACTATTTTGCTAACTTGAAATAATTTTAGAAATATATATAAAGATAGAAAATAATATATATGAGTTACCACTATTTTTCATGATATTAATATTATACGCATAAATTTATTTTTATAACTATTTTAAACAAATGGAGGCCAAACTGTGAAAGTATCATCACATGCAATGGTTCCGACACATGAGATTATTCCAAGAGAAGAAATACCCCTTTTACTCGAAAAATACAATATAAAATTGCAGCAATTGCCTAAATTGCTCGATACCGATCCACTTGTGCTCGAAGTTGAAGCAGCTCCTGGAGACGTTTTAAAAATAACAAGAATGAGTCCTACTGCAGGCGAAAGCACCTATTACAGATTAGTAATAGCAACTTCACTCTAAATTGCTGGTTAATACCTGCTAAATATTTTTTAAAATTTAAAATAAGCTATTATTCCTTTATCTAAAATCTATGGGGGAAAATCATGGAGTCCCGTGTCGTTGTTGATGCATTTTTTAAAGAAAACAGTTTAGTAAAACACCACATCGATTCCTACGATGATTTTGTGAAAAATAAAATTCAAAAGATCATCGATGAGGTAACTGGTGTCGAAACAGAAATTAAAGGAGGATACAAAGTATCCTTTGATAAAGTGAGAGTTACAAAACCAATAAATAAAGAAGCTGACGGTTCTGTAAAAGAAATAACACCTATGGAAGCGAGAATTAGAAACCTTGCATACTCTGCACCGCTTTACCTTGAAATGATACCGACAGTTGGCGAAGATGAAGAAGAAAAAGTGTTATCTCCTGTTGAAGTTTACATTGGAGAACTTCCGGTAATGCTTGGTTCAGAAATCTGCCACTTGTGCGGAAAATCAGAAGAAGAATTAATAAAATACGGCGAAGACACAAAAGATCCTTTAGGTTATTTTATTGTTAACGGTTCTGAAAAAGCAGTTGTTGCTCAGGAAGACCTTATTCCTAACAGAATTATATGTGAAAAGGTAGAAAAAAACAATAAAATCGTAGATATCGCAAAAGTATTTTCAACCAGACATGGATTTAGGGCATTATGTACTGTTGAGAGAAACCCAGATGGGTTATTAAATGTTTCATTCCCGGGAATGCCTAGCACAATTCCACTAGTTATATTGATGAGAGCACTTGGTGCAGAATCAGATAGGGAGATTATCGAATTAATTTCAGACGAACCAACAGTTGTCATGCAGTTAATTGCAAACTTACAGGAAGCAAGAGAAGAGCATGCAATAAACACGACTGAAGATGCACTCGAACATATCGGAAAAAGAGTAGCTCCAGGACAGCCTAAAGAGTACAAGTTAAAAAGAGCAGAAACTATTCTTTGCAACTATTTATTGCCACACATGGGCGTAGAATCTGCAAAATTAGGTGCTAAATGTAAATACCTTGGAAGAATGGCTAAAAATTCAATCGAACTCTACTTAGGATTAAGGGTTGAAGATGATAAGGACCACTATTCAAACAAAAGGTTAAAATTAGCTGGAGACTTGATGGAAGATTTATTTAGACATTCATTCAACCAGTTGATTAAAGATATCAAATATCAGCTCGAAAGACAAGCAATAAGAAACAAAGAACCTTCAATTCAAGCTGCAGTTAGAAGTGATGTTTTAACTGAAAGAATGAGACATGCGATGGCTACTGGAAACTGGGTAGGTGGAAGAACTGGGGTATCCCAACTTCTCGATAGGACCAGTTACCTTGCAACAGTATCCCAATTAAGAAGAGTTGTATCCCCACTTTCAAGATCACAACCTCACTTCGAAGCTAGGGACTTGCACGCAACCCAATGGGGTAAAATATGTCCGTCCGAAACACCAGAAGGTCCAAACTGTGGTCTGGTAAAAAACCTTGCTGTAATGTGCAAAGTAACTACTGACGAAAGCGACGATAACGTAATAGAATTATTAAAAGAACTCGGGCTCACAAAGGAAAACTAAATTTAATATTGATCGAATTTAGTCAATTAAGAAGGTGGATACCTTGGAAAAGCAGACAAATGTATATGTTAACGGGAAATTGATCGATACCACAGAAGACCCTGAAACACTTGTTAAAAACTTAAGGGACAATAGAAGAAGTGGAAAATTATCGCCAAGCACTTCAATTTCATTCAATGAAGAAAGTAACGATGTTCACATTTCAACTGATGGTGGAAGGGCTGTAAGGCCATTAGTTGTAGCTGAAAACGGTGCTTCAAAATTAACCGAGGAATTACTTGAAAAAGTAGATGCTCAGGAATTAACTTTTCATGAATTAGTGGAATCTGGTGTTATTGAATACTTAGATGCTGAAGAAGAAGAAAACGCAAGAATTGCGATGTATGCAGATGAAGTAACTGAGGAAAACACCCACGTTGAAATCGACCCGCTTGTTATTTTGGGAATCGGTGCAGGTGTTGCCCCATATCCAGAACATAACTCAGCTCCAAGGATTACGATGGCTGCTGCGATGAGTAAACAGTCACTTGGAATTCCTATGGCAAACATAAAATGGAGAATGGATACAAGAGGACACTTACTCCACTATCCGCAAGTTCCACTTGTAAGAACGAAACACCAGGAAATCTTAGGATTTGATAAAAGACCTGCTGGACAGAACTTCGTTGTAGCAGTTATGAGTTACGAAGGCTACAACATGGAGGATGCATTCATTATCAATAAAGCGTCCCTTGAAAGAGGTCTTGGTAGAAGTACTTTTTTTAGAAGCTACGAAAGCTTTGAAAAAAGATACCCTGGAGGACAGCTCGATAAATTCGAAGTTCCTGAAAAAGGAGTTAGAGGATACCGGGCTGAAGAAGCTTACAGAAATTTAGGAGACGATGGTTTAATCGACCTTGAATCCGAAGTAAGATCAGGAGATGTAATTTTAGGAAAAACGTCACCTCCAAGATTTTTAGAAGAACAGGAAATTACCCTTCAAACAAAATCCCAGAGAAGAGATACATCCGTTACAATCAGACACGGTGAAGAAGGAATCGTTGACCTCGTAATTTTGAGTGAAACAAAAGAAGGAAACAGACTTGGAAAAGTTAGAGTTAGAGACTTAAGAATTCCTGAGTTTGGTGACAAATTTGCATCCAGACACGGTCAGAAAGGGGTTATTGGACTTATTGTTCCACAAGAAGACCTACCTTACACCGAAGATGGAGTAATTCCAGATTTAATCATCAACCCGCACGCAATCCCTTCAAGGATGACTATCGGACAGGTTCTTGAAATGATTGGTGGTAAAGTTGGTTCATTAGAATGCAGAAGAATCGACGGAACAATTTTCAGCGGCGAAAGCGAATGGAAATTAAGAGAAGGCCTTGAAAAATACGGCTTTAAGCACCACGCAAAAGAAGCTATGTACGATGGAAAATCCGGTAGAAAATTAGAGTGCGACATTTTCGTTGGAGTTGCATACTACCAGAAATTACACCACCTAGTTGCTGGAAAAATCCACGCAAGAAGCAGAGGACCAATCCAAGTTCTTACAAGACAGCCTACAGAAGGTAGGGCAAGAGAAGGAGGTCTTAGGTTCGGGGAAATGGAAAGAGATGTTCTTGTAGCTCACGGTGCTGCAATGCTCCTTAAAGAAAGACTTCTCGATGAATCAGACCCTCACGAAGACTACGTTTGTGCAAAATGTGGTGAAATTGCAATCTTCGATTACAAAAGAGGCATGAAATTCTGTCCAGTTTGTGGTGAATCAGAAGACATTCAGGATAACAGAAAAATCCCACCTGTAAAAATTGCTTATGCATTCAAATTATTGTTGGATGAGCTTAAGAGTATGGGAATTGATCCTAAATTAGAATTAAAAGACAGAGCATAATTTAAATTATTTTATTTTTTATTAAAAAGGTCTAAACCACGGTGAAACATATGGATAGATTTGATGTTCCAAAGGAAATCGGAGATATTACATTTGGATTGCTCTCCCCTGAACAGATAAGAACCATGTCAGTTGCTAAAATCGTTACTGCAGACACTTACGATGACGATGGATACCCAATTGATGGTGGATTGATGGATACTAGACTCGGTGTTATCGACCCGGGATTAGTATGTAAAAGCTGCAGCGGAAGAGTTGGAACTTGTCCCGGACACTTCGGACATATTGAACTTTCAAAACCAGTAATTCATATCGGATTTGCGAAAGATATTTACAAAATTTTAAAAGCAGTGTGCCCACACTGTGGAAAAGTTACGATTACAGAGATAAAAAGGGACGAATACTTAGAAAAAATGGCCAAACTCGAAGAGGATGGTGGAGACCCTTGGACACTCTGTGACGACTTATTAAAAGAAGCTGCAAAAGGTAGCGTCTGCCCTTCATGTGGTGAAGTAAAAGCGGATGTAAAATACGATAAACCTACTGCATACCACCAGTTAGATGGAAAAGCTCAAAAACAGTTAACTTCATCAGAAGTTAGAGAAATTTTAGAAAAAATCCCTGGTGAAGACTGTAAACTTCTTGGAATTAATGCAAAAGTTGCAAGACCCGAATACATGGTTTTAACAGTTTTACCAGTTCCTCCAGTAACCGTTAGACCTTCAATCACACTTGAAAGTGGAGAAAGAAGTGAAGATGACTTGACACACAAATTAGTTGATATTATCAGAATTAACCAGAGGTTAGAAGAAAATATCAACGGTGGAGCTCCAAACTTGATTATTGAAGATTTATGGGACTTATTACAGTACCACATAAACACGTACTTCGATAACGAAGCGCCAGGGATTCCTCCAGCAAGACACAGAAGTGGAAGACCACTTAGAACACTTGCTCAAAGGTTAAAAGGTAAAGAAGGAAGGTTCAGACACAACTTAGCAGGTAAAAGGGTAAACTTCTCTGCAAGGACTGTTATCTCACCTGATCCAAGACTCAGTATTAACGAAGTTGGTATTCCTAAATTAATCGCAAAAGAATTGACTGTTCCTGAAAAAGTTACCCCCTACAACATTGAAAGAGTAAGGGCACTTTTAAGAAACGGAGCTGACACCCACCCAGGTGTAAACTACGTTATTAAGAAAGTTAAAACTAAAGATGGAAAAGAAGAAGAATACAAGATAAAAATTACAGATGCCAACAAAGACATGTGGGTAGAAAATATAACCGATGGAATGGTTATTGAAAGACACCTTTCAGATGGGGACGTCGTGTTGTACAACAGGCAGCCATCCTTGCACAGAATGTCAATTATGGCACACAAAGTAAAAGTTCTTCCATACAGAACATTCAGACACAACCTGTGTGTATGTCCACCTTACAACGCGGATTTCGATGGTGACGAAATGAACGTTCACGTCCCACAATCCGAAGAAGCTAGAGCTGAAGCTGAAACATTAATGCTCGTTGAAAAACACATTGTTTCCCCAAGATTTGGTGGTCCAATCATCGGTGCAATTCACGACTTTATTTCAGGAGCATACGTCCTTACAAGTTCATTATTTACAAAAGACGAAGCTTTAACATTATTGAAAAGCTCCGGACTAGATAATGAACTTGGAGAAGCAGATGTTGTTGAAAATAAAGTTGAATACTACAGCGGAAAATCATTATTCAGTAAAACTCTTCCAGAAGGATTAAGCTTACAGTATAGGGCAAAAATCTGTAAAAAATGTGACACCTGTACCAAAGAAGAATGTGAACACGACGCTTACGTTGTAATTAGAAACGGTAAACTCTTACAAGGAGTAATCGATAAAAACGGATTTGGTTCAGAAGCAGGAATCATATTAAACACCCTTGTAAAAGACTTCGGTTCAGAAGATGCGAGAGTATTCCTCGACTCTGCAACCAAAATGTCAATAAAAGCAATGGTTTTGAAAGGATTTACAACAGGTATTGACGACGAAGATATCCCTGAAGAAGCAATTCAAGAAATTCAGGATTTGTTAAACAAAGCTGAACAGGATGTTGAAGATATCGTTGAAAAATATGAAAACGGAACTTTAGAATCCCTCCCAGGAAGGGGTGTTGAAGAATCCAGAGAAGCATACATCATGCAGATTTTAGGTAAAGCGAGGGACCAAGCTGGTAACGTTGCTGAAAAATACTTAAGTAAAGAAAACCACGCTGCTCTGATGGCAAGAACCGGTGCAAGAGGTTCACTCCTTAACATTACGATGATGGCTGCAAGTGTTGGTCAGCAATCCGTTAGGGGTGGTAGGGTCTTTAGAGGTTACAGAGAAAGAACCCTTCCTCACTTTGGAAAAGGAAGTTTAGATGCAAAATCACACGGATTTGTTAGAAGCTGTTATAAAAAAGGATTAGCACCAACAGAATACTTCTTCCACGCGATGGGTGGTAGAGAAGGTCTTGTGGACCAGGCGGTCAGGACTGCACAATCTGGTTACATGCAGAGAAGACTCGTAAACGCTTTACAGGACATTAGGGCGGAATACGATGGAACCGTAAGAGATTCAAGAGGACTTGTTGTTCAGTTTGAATACGGGGAAGACTTGGTAGACCCTGCAAAAGCAGACCACGGAAAAGGTGTAGATTTAGATAAAATATTCACAAAAGTTAATTCAAAATATGAAAATTAATTATTTTCAATTTCTTAAATTAAAACTATTTCTAGGTGAAACACATGCAAATGGCTGATTTAGAAAAGAAATTGGAAAATTCTGTCCTGCCACCATTGTTAAAAAGAGAACTTTCAGAAAAAATCTTAAAGGAAGAAATAAGTGAAGAATACCTCGTTGATGAAATCATAAGCGAAACTATAAGAGCTTACGAAAGAACCCTTGTAGAACCTGGAGAAGCAGTTGGTGTTGTTGCAGCACAATCAATTGGTGAACCTGGTACGCAGATGACAATGAGAACGTTCCACTATGCGGGGGTAGCGGAGTTAAACGTTACCCTTGGTCTTCCAAGAATGATTGAAATTGTAGATGCTAGGAAAGAGCCATCTACCCCAACAATGACGATTTACTTAAATGATGAATTTAAGGGCGATAGAGAAAAAGCGTCAATGGTTGCAAAAAACATTGAAAGTACCGATGTTGAATCTGTTTCAGAAGACATCAGTGTAGATTTGATAAACGAATGTATAACAATCGTATTAAATATGCACCAGCTTGAAAGCAGAGGTTTGACTGTTGCTGACGTAATTGAATCTATCAAATCCAAAATGAAACTTAAAATTGAAGACCATGAAAATGTTCTCAATTTAAAAATTAAAACACCTTCATTAAAAGCATTAAGAAAAAGACTTCCAAAAGTTAGAGCAATCCACTTGAAAGGTGTGCAAAACATCAAAAGGGTTATCATCAGAAAAGAAGTTGATGAATACATCCTTTACAGTGAAGGTTCAAACATCAAAGAAGTCTTTGATATCGAAGGTGTGGATACAACAAAAACCACAACAAACAACATTGTTGAAATTCAAGATGTTTTAGGTATCGAAGCTGCAAGAAATGCAATCATTTATGAAATGGATGCAACCCTTGGAAACCAGGGTCTTACAGTAGACAAAAGACACTTGATGATGGTAGCAGACCTTATGTGTACTGATGGAGTTGTAAAACCAATCGGTAGACACGGTATTGGTGGTGAAAAAGCATCAGTTCTTGCAAGAGCAGCATTCGAAGAAACTGTAAAACACCTCTACTCTGCATCCATGAGAGGATATGTTGATGAACTCGGTGGAGTTGTTGAAAACATTATTGTTGGAAAACCAATTGCCATGGGTACCGGCTGTATCGACGTATGTATCGACAAGAAATACGAAGAAGGAAAAGAATTATAATTTAATACTTAATACTTTTTTAATTATTTTTAAGATAATCGTTTTTTATATCGTTTTTAATACTCACTTAGATTCTTTAATTATAATTAGAGAGTTCTTGGATGATGCAAAGGTATAAAAATAACATGTAACTATTAACTAGTTCGTATATTCATAGGGACATTAATTTCCAAATTGCATAGGAAAACCCTCTGGAGAATATAATGAGAAGGAGGTCTAGTATGGACATAAACAGAGCTATAAGAGTAGCAGTGGACACTGGAAACGTAGTCTTAGGTACAAAACAGGCTATTAAGAACATAAAACACGGCGAAGGCCAGTTAGTTATTATTGCAGACAACTGCGCTAAAGACGTTAGAGAAGACATTTTTTACTACACACAACTTTCAGAAACCCCGGTTTACACACACCAGGCAACTTCAATCGAACTTGGAGCTATTTGTGGAAAACCATTCCCTGTTTCAGCATTGTTGGTTTTAGAACCTGGTAACTCGGCTATTTTAAACGTTAACAATGAAGAATAACCGTGGGTGATGGTTGATGAAAATTAAACTTAATACAGAAGATATCATGAGAATCAGCCTCTTCGAAAAGATGACTGGTGCAAACGTGATTGATAGTACTTCTGATGACGAAAAAATTGTTTTCGTTGTTAAGGAAGGCGACATTGGAGCTGCAATAGGAAAAGGCGGCGAAAATGTGAAAAGTGCAACCGAAAAATTCGGTAAAAAAATAGACTTAATCGAATACTCAGAAGATGTAAAACAGTTCATTAAAAACATTTTTGCACCAGTTGAGTTGGAAGATGTCTGGACTAAAAAATTTAGTGACGATTTAGTAGTTTACGTTAGAGTTCACCCAAGATTAAGGAGAGCTGTTATCGGAGACAAAGGAAAAAACATTGATAGGGCAGTTGACATTGCAGGAAGACTTGCTGGTGTTAAAAATATCAAAGTCGTTGCTGGTTTAAGAAAAGATAACGATAAAAAACCAAAACAGGACGAAATACCTGAAAAAGCAGCAGAATCATCTACAAATGTTGAAGCTGAAGAAAACCAATAAGGTGATTTTATGGCAGGAAGTAAATCTCCAAAAGGAGAATTCGCAGGAAGAAAATTACTTTTGAAAAGAAGAGCAAGCAGATGGCACCACTACAAATACGTGAACAAAGCATTAAGCTTAAAATTAAAAGCTGACCCATTAGAAGGTGCTCCAATGGGAAGAGGAATTGTTGTTGAGAAAGTAGGTCTCGAAGCAAAACAACCAAACTCTGCTATCAGAAAATGTGTTAGAGTTCAGTTAATCAAAAACGGTAGACAAGTTACCGCATTTGCACCTGGAAACCACGCTATCAACTTCATTGATGAACACGACGAAGTTGTTATCGAAGGTATCGGTGGTCCATCAGGACAGGCTAAAGGGGATATCCCTGGAGTTAGGTACAAAGTTGTTATGGTTGGTAAAAACTCAATCAGAGAGCTTGTCAGAGGAAGACAGGAAAAAGTTAAAAGATAAATTAAGATCTAAAAAAGAAAAAAGGGTGAAAAATTGGAAATCAAATTATTTGGTAAATGGGACAGCGAAACTGTCACAGTTAAAGACCCAAGTTTAAAATCCTACGTTAGTGTAGCTCCAGTTTTAGTTCCACATACTGCAGGAAGAAACTCAAAGAAAAGTTTTGATAAATCAAAAATGAACATTGTAGAAAGATTAGCTAACAAATTAATGGCTAACCAAGAAAATACGGGTAAAAAACACGAAACTTTAGCAATTGTTGAAGAAGCTTTAACAATAATCGAAAACAGGACAAAAGAAAACCCTGTTCAAGTTTTAGTTGATGCTTTAGAAAACTCAGGACCTAGAGAAGAAACAACAAGAATCTCTTACGGGGGAATCGCATTCTTACAATCCGTTGACGTTTCACCTTCAAGAAGATTAGATACAGCTTTCAGAAACATCGCTCTCGGTGCTTCACAAAGCGCACACAAAAACAAAAAAACCGTTGCTCAATGCTTAGCAGACGAAATCATCTTTGCTTCAAAAGCTGACATGCAAAAAAGCTTTGCTGTTAGGAAAAAAGAAGAAAAAGAAAGAGTTGCACAATCTGCAAGATAATTCTAAATACTTTTTATATTTCTTTATAATTAACCAAGTATCATAATTTGGTAACTATTGTTTACATATTATGAACTGCTCAAAAACTAAAAGAGTGAGATTATGGGAAGAAGAGCAAAAATGGTTGAAAAGGTTAAAACCTTAATGGAAAAGCACGACCAAATTAGAAATATGGGTATTTGTGCTCACATCGACCACGGTAAAACCACATTATCAGACAACTTGCTTGCAGGAGCAGGTATGATCTCAAAAGAATTAGCTGGAGACCAGCTTGCACTCGACTTCGATGAAGAAGAAGCTGCAAGAGGTATTACCATCTACGCTGCAAACGTTTCAATGGTACACGAATACGGCGGAAAAGAATACTTAATCAACTTAATCGATACCCCAGGTCACGTTGACTTTGGTGGTGACGTTACAAGAGCAATGAGAGCAATCGATGGTGCTGTTGTTGTATGTTGTGCAGTTGAAGGTGTTATGCCACAAACGGAAACTGTTTTAAGACAGGCATTAAAAGAAAAAGTTAAACCTGTTTTATTCATTAACAAAGTTGACAGATTAATCAATGAATTGAAATTAACCCCTGAAGAATTACAGGGAAGATTCATGAAAATCATTGCAGAAGTTAACAAGTTAATCGAAAAAATGGCTCCTGAAGAATTCAAAAAAGAATGGTTATGTGATGTTGTAACTGGAAAAGTTGCTTTCGGTTCAGCATACAACAACTGGGCTATTTCAGTTCCATACATGCAAAGATCAGGCATTTCATTCAAAGACATTATTGACTACTGTGAACAAGAAAAACAAGGAGAATTAGCTGACAAAGCTCCACTCCACGAAGTTATTCTCGACATGGCAATCAAACACTTACCAAACCCGCTCCAAGCTCAAAAATACAGAATTCCAAACATCTGGAAAGGAGATGCGGAATCAGAAATCGGTAAATCAATGGTTGCTTGTGACCCTAACGGACCACTCGCAGGTGTTGTTACAAAAATTATCGTTGATAAACACGCTGGTGCAATTTCCGCATGCAGATTGTTTTCAGGAAGAATCAAACAAGGAGACGACCTCTACCTCGTTGGTTCCAAACAAAAAGCAAGAGCTCAGCAAGTTTCAATTTTCATGGGTGCTGAAAGAGTTCAGGTACCAAGCATTTCAGCAGGTAACATCTGTGCTTTAACAGGATTAAGAGAAGCTACCGCTGGTGAAACAGTATGCAGCCCTTCAGAAATCTTAGAACCTGGATTTGAATCATTAACTCACACCTCTGAACCAGTTATCACTGTTGCAATCGAAGCTAAAAACACTAAAGATTTGCCAAAATTAATTGAAATCTTAAGACAGATTGCAAGAGAAGACAACACAGTAAGAGTAGAAATCAACGAAGAAACCGGTGAACACTTAATCAGCGGCATGGGTGAGCTCCACATCGAAGTTATCACAAACACCAAAATCGGAAGAGATGGTGGAATTGAAGTAGATGTCGGTGAACCAATCGTTGTTTACAGAGAAACAATCACAGGAACTTCACCTGAAATCGAAGGAAAATCACCAAACAAACACAACAAACTCTACATGATTGCAGAACCTATGGATGAATCCGTATACGCTGCATACGTAGAAGGCAAAATCCACGATGAAGACTACAAAAAGAAAACCACTGCTGATGGTGAAGCAAGGTTAGTTGAAGCAGGTCTTGACAAAGACCAAGCTAAAAAAGTAATGTCAATTTACAACGGAAACATGATTGTAAACATGACAAGAGGTATCGTACAACTCGATGAAGCTAGAGAATTAATTATCGAAGGTTTCAAAGAAGGTGTAAGAAACGGTCCACTCGCAGCTGAAAAAGTTCAGGGTGTAAAAATCAGATTAGTGGATGCAACATTCCACGAAGATGCAATCCACAGAGGTCCTGCTCAAATTATCCCTGCTGTAAGATTCGGGGTAAGAGATGCAGTTGCTCAAGCAAAACCAGTTCTCCTCGAACCTATGCAAAGTGTTTACATCAACACCCCGCAAGACTATATGGGAGATGGTATGAAAGAAATCAACAACAGAAGAGGACAGATCCTCGACATGGAACAAGAAGGAGACATGTCAATCATCAAATCCTCAGTACCTGTTGCTGAAATGTTCGGATTCGCTGGTGCAATTAGGGGAGCTACCCAAGGTAGATGTTTGTGGAGCGTTGAATTCTCAGGATTTGAAAGAGTTCCAGCAGAGCTTCAACCTAAGATTGCTAAACAGATTAGGGACAGAAAAGGGTTAAAATCAGAATAAACAATTACCATAAAATATATATACCCTTTTTCACTATGATATTACAAAAATCGACTAAAAACATGCTCTTATGGAGGAATGATTATGGCAAAAGAAAAACCAATTCTTAACGTTGCATTTATCGGACACGTAGATGCTGGTAAATCAACAACAGTAGGAAGATTATTATTAGACGGTGGAGCTATCGACCCACAGTTAATCGTAAGATTAAGAAAAGAAGCTGAAGAAAAAGGTAAAGCTGGATTCGAATTTGCTTATGTTATGGACGGTTTAAAGGAAGAGAGAGAAAGAGGGGTTACAATTGACGTAGCTCACAAAAAATTCCCTACCGCAAAATACGAAGTTACAATCGTAGACTGCCCAGGCCACAGAGACTTCATTAAAAACATGATCACTGGTGCTTCACAAGCTGATGCAGCTATCTTAGTTGTAAACGTTGACGATGCTAAATCCGGTATTCAACCCCAAACAAGAGAACACGTATTCTTATCAAGAACACTCGGTATCTCACAATTAGCTGTTGCAATCAACAAAATGGATACAGTAAACTTCTCAGAAGCTGACTACAACGAAATGAAAAAGATGTTAGGCGACCAATTGTTAAAAATGGTTGGATTCAACCCAGACAACATCACATTCGTACCAGTTGCTTCACTCCACGGTGACAACGTATTCAAAAAATCCGACAAAACACCATGGTACAACGGACCTACACTCGCAGAAGTTATCGATGCTTTCCAACCACCTGAAAAACCAACAACCTTACCACTGAGATTACCTATCCAAGATGTTTACTCAATCACTGGTGTAGGTACAGTTCCAGTAGGAAGAGTTGAAACAGGTATCATCAGACCAGGAGACAAAGTTATCTTCGAACCTGCAGGAGCAGTAGGAGAAATTAAAACTGTGGAAATGCACCACGAACAATTACCAAGCGCTGAACCAGGAGATAACATTGGTTTCAACGTAAGAGGTGTTGGTAAAAAAGACATCAAAAGAGGAGACGTTTTAGGACACACTACAAACCCTCCAACAGTTGCTGCAGATTTCACAGCACAAATCGTTGTTTTACAACACCCATCAGTTATGACTGTAGGTTACACACCTGTATTCCACGCACACACAGCACAAATTGCATGTACATTCATGGAATTACAGAAAAAATTAAACCCTGCAACTGGTGAAGTTTTAGAAGAAAACCCAGACTTCTTAAAAGCTGGTGACGCTGCAATCGTTAAATTAATGCCTACAAAACCATTAGTTATAGAAAGCGTTAAAGAAATCCCACAACTCGGTAGATTTGCAATCAGAGATATGGGTATGACAGTTGCTGCAGGTATGGCAATCCAAGTTACAGCTAAAAACAAATAATTAGCTTAACTTTTTTTTCTTATTAAAACACGGAAAAAGAGGAATATTATGCAAAAAGCAAGAATTAAATTATCAAGTACACAACACACAGAATTAGACGGTGTATGCGACCAGATTAAAGCTATTGCTGAAAAAACTGGTGTAGACATGGCAGGTCCAATTCCATTACCAACAAAAGCGTTAAAAGTTACAACAAGGAAATCAACAGATGGTGAAGGTTCCTCATCATTCGACAGATGGACAATGAGAGTTCACAAAAGAGTTATCGACATTGAAGCTGACGAAAGAACCATGAAACACATCATGAAAGTTAGAATTCCTGACACAGTTCAAATTGAAATTGAATTGAGAAACTAATTTTAATTCGTTTAAATCGCAAAAGCCAGACGTATTGCAATCTGAGAGTTGAGGATTGCAATAAAACTTCTTTTTTTCGCATTATTAAATCAAAACATTTTTATAAAAATATAGATATAGAAAATAACACCTCATTCCAGAGTGTGTGAGGAGTATTTTTATTTTCGACCATTGTTCAGAGTAATTATGGTATACTATTTTTTATTTTTTTGAAAAGTTATTTAACCCCAATTTACATAAACAACGTATATATTTTTTTATTCAACTTTTGATGGTGGTTTAGGTTGGTATTTAAAGCATATGATATCAGGGGAATTTATGAAAAAGATTTAGACGACAATTTTGCTTACTCTTTAGGAAAACTCGTTGGAAAAAAATATGAACGAATAATGGTTGGAAATGATATCAGGATTGGTTCAAAAAAACTTTTAAAACCATTTATTTACGGAATAATTGAAAATTCTAAAGTATACTATGCTGGAGAAATTTCAACTCCTTTGATGTACTTTGGAACTCTCAAAAAATTTGACCTTGGAGTTATTCTAACTGCGTCACACAATCCAAAAGAATATACTGGATTTAAAATGTGTGATATCAATGCAATTCCACTATCTCCGGTAGATGAAATAAAACCAGATTTTGAAATGTTTAAACTTTCAGATACCCAAAAAGAAGAAATTGAAAACTTGGATTTAGAAAGTTTAAAAGTTGATATTTCAAGCGAATATTCGAAATTTTTAACAGAAAATATCGAAAAAACGAATAGAAAAATTGCAGTGGATTTTGCAAACGGTGCGACTACCCATGCAGAAAAGGAAATCTTAGAAAAAATTTTAGAAAATAAAATATTTATTAATGATTTTCCGGATGGAAATTTCCCGGCACACGAACCAGATACTCTCAAAAAAGAATGTTTAATCGATATCATAAATACAGTGAAAGAAAATTCCTGTGAATTTGGCCTTATTTTTGATGGAGATGGCGACAGAATCGGAATGGTCGATGAAGAAGGAGAAATTTTAGCAGGAGATATACTAACTGCGATAATTTCAAATGAAATTTTAAATGACGTTAAGGGAAAAATTGTATACGACTTAAGGTGCAGTAAAATCGTTCCAGAGATAATTTCAAAAAATGGTGGAACCCCAGTAAAAACAAGAGTTGGCCACTATTTCATAAAAAAGTTGATGCATGAAATAGATGCTGAATTTGCAGGGGAGTTTAGCAATCACTTCTACTTTAAATCAGTAGGGTACTTTGAAAGCCCGCTATTAGCATTGAATTATATCCTGAAAGCACTTGAAAGAGAAGGAAAACCACTTTCAGAAATTTCAAAAATGTACAAAAAATATTTCCACAGTGGCGAGATAAACTTTAAAGTAGTCGATCAAAACAAATCGATTGAATCAATTGAAAAAAAATATGAAAACATCTGTAAAATCGAAAAATTAGATGGAATTTCACTGTACTGTGATGATTTCTGGTTTAATGTAAGATCATCAAATACTGAACCACTTTTAAGGTTAAATTTAGAAGCAGAGAACGAAAAAACAATGAATGATAAATTAAAAGAGATAAAAGATATAATAAATTCTTAAATTTTAAATAAAATTGAAAATTTCCTAAAACTACTTTTTTAAAAAAATAAAAAAAATTGAAGATTAATTAAGATATAACTTTATCAATCATTTTGAGTTCGAGTGCTAATTTTATTTCTCTTGCAATTCTCTGGCCCATGCTTAATGGTTCTCCTGTGTAAAGGCATGAATACGGGCTTCCGTTCATGAACGTGTTTGTTCCACCATCTACCCTTGCACTCATTTCGAATACAACGAGTTCTAGGTTTTCGTTACATAATGACTGTAAACAGAACGGTCCAAGCATTCCCGGTTTTACGAGTTCTTTTGCTTTTGTTGCTAATTTGTCACCCATGTCAAATACTTGAGGCAAGAGACTTTCTCTGATTACAACAGGGAAGTTTCCTGTGATAACGTATGATGGGTCAATGCTTAATTCAAGCTGGTCTTTTGCAGGAACCCTAACAAGTCCATCAATACTGCTTTCATATCTTCTATCAATACCCATTAATTCAACCTGGTCTTTTAATGGTGAATAGAAGTAGTGAATACAGTAGTTTGCACCAACAACATATTCTTCGATGTGTGCTTTTGCAACATCGTCTTCTGTAAGAATACCTTTAGCTTTGAATTCGTCTATTTTTCTCCAGAATTCTTCCACAGTTGAGCATGGGAAGTATCCTCTGCCACCCCTTGCTCCAGGGAATTTAACCATTACTGGCCCATCTATGTCATCAGGTCCACCGTATTTTTTAGGGATTCTAAGGCCGCTTCCGCCCAAAAGCTGTCCTTCGAGATCTCTTTCAGCCTCCCATCTTAAAATAGCCCTGTTTCCAAACATTGGAACTTTGAATGTATCTTCCACATTATCTAAACCACAATAAGCTATAAACGAACCGTGTGGAACAATAATTGCATTCATATCCCTTAATTGCTGTTGAATTTCTTCTTTTGAAATATCTGAAAATTTGTCAACATAGATAAATTTGTCCGCAACCCCAAATCTTTTGTACGGAATGTCCCTATCCCTTGTTGTTATAACTGCAGTTGAAAAGCCCTCCAATTTTGCACCTTTTAAGATGTGCAAGGACGTGTGACTGCCCACCGTAACGATAGTCACTTCGTCCTTGTTGTACTTTTCAAAAATCCCCATTATTTCTTCTTTTGGAATCATCTTACCACCATGGTTTTATAGGGTATTTAAAATGAGTTTTTTGACCGAAAATAAAGCATTATTATATCCGTGTTACTGTTTTTTATATGTTTCCTGTTTAGTAATTTACGTGATACAATGAATGAGGATATTAAAAATAATTTAAATAATTCAGACGAATTTAACGGCAAAATAATTGTTGGACTTGATGAAGCAGGGCGTGGACCTGTAATTGGGCCAATGGTAATTGCTTCTGTAAAAATTAATGAAAACGATCTTCCTAAATTACATGATCTCGGATTAAAGGACAGTAAACAACTTACGAAAAAAAAGCGTGAAGAGTTATATATAAAAATAAGCGAGATATGTGACGTTAAAAAGATTGTCATCGATCCTGAAAAAATTGACGAACAGATGGAAATTATTAACTTAAACAAGATTGAATTAGGCGCTTTTTCAAAACTTGCGAATCATTTTATTAAGGAAAACGAAAATATATCAATTTATATCGATGCGTGCAGCAGCAATGAACAGTCATTTTCAAATCAATTTAAAGCAAAGCTTATTAATAAAAACGTTGAAATCATTGCTGAACACAAAGCTGATGAAAATTACAAAATAGTATCTGCTGCATCAATTATTGCCAAAGTAACTCGTGATAATGTTATTGAGGAATATAAAGAAATTTTTGGAGAAATTGGAAGCGGATATCCGAGCGATCCAAAAACAAAAAAATTTTTGAAAAATTACGTACACGAAAACAAGGGCCTGCCAAAAATTGCGAGAAAAAGCTGGGCAACTTCAAAAAATCTTTTAAAAGAAATAGAAGAATCTAAAATATTTCAATGGGTGAAATAATGGTTAACAAAACATTGGTTATAGATAATCGTGGGAAAAAATACCTTTTAAATAAAGACCTCGATAACTTCGGAAATGATCTTGGAGTTGTTGATTTAGTTGGAAAAGAAGAAGGATCAATTTTAATGACAAATAAAGGCGGAGAATTTTATTTCGTAACCCCAACTATTCATGACATTATCAAAAAAATGAAAAGAAGTGTTACAACACTCCTTCCAAAAGATATTGGATTAATCATTGCTGAATGCGGTATCGAAAATGGAGAAACCGTTGTTGAAGCAGGTACTGGTTCTGCAGCACTTACAATATATTTAGCAAATGCTGTTGGAAAAGAGGGAAAAATAATAACTTACGAAAAAAGACCTGAATTTGCAAAAATTGCGAGAAAAAACCTTGAAATTGTTGGAGCAGTTCGAAAAAACCAAAAAATCATTGGAATTGACGACGAAGACGAAGAAGAAATGGAAATTGTGGAAAACGGACTTTACAACGTTACCCAAAAAATCGGTGACATTACTGAAAAAATTGAAGAAGAAAATATCGATGTTTTAGTTTTGGACATGCCTGACCCTTGGAATGTTGTGGAACATGCCAAAAAATCACTCAAAAAAGCAAAGGGAAGAATTGCAATATATGTACCTTACGTGGAACAGGCTAAAAAAGGTGTTGAAGCTTTAAAAGAACATGGATTTTTAGATATCCGGACTGTTGAGTGTATTGTTAGAGACATTGAAATTTCAGAAAAGGGTGTCAGACCTTCAACGAGAATGATCGGACATACCGGATACATTACAACTGCAAGAGTCTGCCCTGAAGAAGTAGTGAAATACGTTCCAAAAAAGCCAAAAGATGCAGAAAAAATTGAAGAATAATTTAAATTTATTATTTAACCATTTTTAAATACTATTTTTCACAAAAATATACCAAATAAAAAAATTAAGCTATTTTTGAGGAATAAATTATGAAAAGATTATATCGATCAGATAAAGAAAGAATGCTCTCAGGAGTATGCGGGGGACTTGCAATCTACTTCAACATAGATCCAACATTAATAAGGCTTTTATGGGCGCTATTATTTTTCATGAACCCTTTAATGATTGTTGTATATATCATCGGAGCATTAGTCATTCCGATTAAACCTGAAGGGGTTTTTTATGACTTTTCTGAAGAACCTGAAAAAATAAAATCTGAATCTGAAATTGAACCAAAACCTGAAGAATAATTTAAATTTTTTTAAATTTTGGTGTTTTTATGAATTTAAAACTGAAAAACATAATTTATATCGCAATTGTTGGAATTTTAGCAGTTTCTACCCTATTTTTCATTCAAAATAATTCTGAAACGTTGAATTTATCGGACATTTTTGAAAATGGTGTATTTAGTGAAACTTCTGAAAAACTCCCAAAATATATTTTTGAAGATTCAATTGAAGTTTATCTATCGCCAAACGAACTTGCAAAAGTATCTAAACTATCCAAATCCCTAAATGGAGATACGATTGAAGATTCCATCTGGAACATTATACTTTGGGAAGAAGATAACATCGAATACAACCATGCGAAAGCTGAACTTCCAACTCCAGAAGTTACATACTGGGTAACTGGAAAAACAGAAGTTTCTGATCCATACAATAATACAATACAAAGTCCCACTGAAACAATTGCCTTAAAATCAGGAATTTGTGGAGATTATGCACTATTAACCTCTGCATTGCTTTTAGAAATGAATTATTCCCCGATATACATTTTAACCTTCGAGTCAGAAGGAAACGCAGGTCATGCTGCCGCTGCAGTTAACATTAATGGTGATTATTATATTATTGACCAACAACCGCCAATAATGGAGTTATATAATTATTTAGACTATAAAAGAGACATTGAAGAGTATAAAATAGATAATATCACATTTTACAAAATTGAACTATCAAATGATTCAACCTACTTTGAAAAAGGTTTTGAATCTGTTGAAACTTATGATTCAGTTTCAAATGAATACAGCGATATTCCAGGTCTTTCAAGATACTTGATGACGTATTTTGAGAACAGTTATGAAATAAGTAGTGATTACAATATCAAATACCTAGATTCGATGGAGTATCTTCCAAGAGCATATGAAAAAGGGGTAACAATTCAGTATTTCTTTCAATTTGGTGGATACACACCAATTTTTGAAAAACAGTATGCAAAATGGGTATTTGATTATATTGAAAATGACATGACTGAAAGTAAATATGATATTTCAGAATATAATTCAATATGGATTAGAAGTTCTTACGATGGAGAAAAACTCAAAATAATAATAAATCTATCTAAAAAATAATTATTTAAAACTTTAACACCTTTTTTCGCCGTTATATAGTACCATCTTTTATTTTTGGTCATTTTTGAATGAGGTATGATAAAAATATTTCGATTTTTCCACAATAGTAACAATAATATAATAATTAAAAAATACTTATTTTTGTTGTATTACAATGTTTTTAATTTTAAAAAGAGGCTTTGTAGGCACAAATAACAAAGTTTATTGAAGGTAGATACCATGGGCGTTGGAAATTCAATAAAAAACATATGGCGTGGAGTTAGAGGAAAACCAAGCACTGAACTTCAAGAAATAATTGACTGTTTTAAATCCAGAGGTTCATACAGATGCATTGAAGACTGCATGGACTTTTTAGAACTCAGTAAAAAGTTAAAACAGGTAAGCGGAAGTAAATAATATAGTATAATATTATTTTTGATTATTTTAAAACTTTTTTAAAGCATCAATATCCCGTTCATAATAAACGTGCATAGATACTGAATGGTGCGTGTATTTTACAAGTTCAATTCCCAATTTTTCAGCAACTAATTCACCAAGCGCAATTAATCCTATTGCATTTGCGTGAAATGCCAAAAATGCATCGTTTGACCTGAAAAGTACTGTTTGGTATAATTTATTATCTCTTATCAAAAACTGCACAATCTGTAAACAGGGAACATCTTTTACAGTTTGATCAATATAGGGATTCCATGTAATTGCAACTGCTCGCCTTGAATTAATCTGTTCTTTTAATTTATATACAATATATTCAATCTGGTCGTTTTTTAATTCTTTTTTATCATTCGGGTATTCAAAAATTCTTTCATGGTAATCGTAAACAAATGTTGCTGCGGATCCATGCAATAACTGTTCAGTATAAGATTTAACAGCCCGCTCTCCAAGCTGATATTTTTCAGAGATTGATTTATCCGATGGATCAGTGATTTCAATAATTGTATTCATTATTTCTTTACATTTCTGCCTATCTTCTGTAACCATATCGGTTCCTTCTTCCATGATTTTTGGTATAAGTGCTTCAAATGCAGATTTAACAGATTTTTTCTTTATTGCGAGCATGATTTTCACCAACAGATTAATATTTAATGGTTAAACTTCCATACTTTAAGTAGTTAGAATAAAGGTGCGAATTATGGTTTATTTAAATTCTAATTTTTTATATGGCGACGACTTCGAACCAAAAAAAGGAGTTTTGGTTATCGAAGACGAAATTATAAAAGGATTTACGAGTGAACACCATTCAAATGTTTTAAATTACAAGGGGTTAGTCATTCCTCCCCTTATTAATTCCCATACTCATATTGGAGACAATAGTATTAAAGATATTGGTATTGGAATGTCACTTGATGAACTTGTCAAACCCCCAAATGGCATTAAACACAAGTTTTTAAATAGTTGTAGCGAGAAAGAGTTGGTGCAGGGGATGTCAGAAGGGCTTTATGATTTGGAAAATAATGGCATTAAAGCTTTTTGTGACTTTCGTGAAAATGGAATTAATGGAATAAATTTACTTAAATCAGCATTTGAAAATTCAGATGTATCTATTAAACCCATAATTCTTGGAAGGCCCACTGAAAGGGAAAAAAACCTTTTAAAAAATGAGATAGCCACTATCTTGGATAATTGTGATGGTTTAGGATTAAGCGGTTCAAATGAGTATTCGGACCAAGAACTTAAGTTTATTTGTAAATTGGTGAATAAAAAAATACTTTCAATTCATGCAAATGAACATAAGGGCTCAGTCCAGTATTCAATAGAAAAATATGGAATTTCCGAAATTGAAAGATTGATAAATCTAAAAATAAAGCCTAATTTCATTATCCATGCGACACACTCTAGTTTTGATGACCTATCCCTGTTAAATGAAAATAAAATACATGTTGTAGTATGCCCAAGAGCAAATGCCTCGTTTAATGTTGGAATTCCGGACATTCCAAAAATGTTAGAATACAATTTAAAACTTGGAATTGGAACTGATAACTTCATGACAAATTCTCCGTCAATATTTAAAGAAATGGACTTTATCTACAAAACATACCATGTAGACCCAAAAGAAATTCTTAAGATGGCGACCATAAACGGTGCTGAAATACTCGGACTTCAAAATACTGGATTGATAAAAGAAGGATATAATCCAATATTTACATTTATAAAAAATGTAAACATTTTAAAAACATCTAAAAACGTTGTTGCATCAGTTGTAACTCGATTGGAAAATGGAGACGTTGATTCAAAGTTTTTAGTTTGTTGATTCAATATGTAATTGATATTTAATTTAAAAAACTGCAATATACTAAATTTATGTGATATAATGACAATTGCTAAATTTCACGGTGGATGCCACCAAATTGGAAAATCTTGCGTAGAGATAAACACTAAAAAATCAAAAATATTAATTGACTGTGGAATGGACCCTTCAGATAACGGGCTTCCAGACATTACTGATTCTGATGTTGACGCAGTTTTGGTTTCACACGCTCACTTGGACCACTGCGGTGCAATCCCATATTTTAACTTCAAAAAAATATACTGTAACCCCCCAACTGCGGATTTGATGTACAACGTCTGGAAAGACACGGTAAGCCTTTCAAAAACGTACAGGGAAGAAGATATCAAAAAATCAATGGATGTAATCAAAACTGTAAATTACCGGGAAGAAAAACAGGTTACTCCAGACATTAAAATGAAAATGTACGATGCTGGACACATTTTAGGAAGTTCTTCCCTCTATTTGGATATCGATGGAAAAAAATTACTCTATACCGGAGATATTAACGAAATTGAAACAAGAACGCTCCGTGCAGCAGATACTGACTTTGATGAAATCGATACAATAATTATTGAATCTACTTACGGTTCTCCGTTGGATATAAAACCTGCAAGAAAAGTTTTAGAAAAACAGTTAATCGATGAAATCTCTGAAACTATCGAAAACGGTGGAAAGGTAATTATTCCTGTTTTTGCAGTTGGAAGGTCCCAAGAAATCATTGTTGTGATCAACAACTACATGAAAAGCGGTGCTTTAAAAGAAGTTCCAATATACATTAATGGATCTTTAACACACACTACGGGAATGTACATGGGATATTCTGACTGGTTAAATCCAAAAATAAAAAATGCAATTGAAAACAGGATCAATCCGTTTGGAAATCTCATAAAAGGCGGGGACGAAGCTTTCAGTAAAGAACCTTGCATTATTATTTCAACATCAGGAATGGTTCAGGGGGGCCCAGTACTCCAATACCTTTCACTATTAAAAAATCCAAGAAATAAGATAATATTAACAGGATACCAGGCTGAAGGAACTATTGGAAGAAGTCTTGAAGAAGGTGCTACAGAAGTAAAACCTTTCAAAAGAGCAATTCCCGTAAATGGAAAAGTTGTAAAAATCGAGTTTTCTGCCCACGCTGACTACAATTCGCTTCTGAGGTTTATGAAAAAGATACCACAACCAAGCAAAGCGATCGTAATGCACGGGGAAAGGTACCAGGCACTTTCACTTGCAATGACAATCTGGAAAACCTTAAAAATTCCTGCACTTGCACCATCCATAGGCAGTGTTTTGCCATTATTTGATTAATTTCTTTTTTTAATATTTTAAAATTCAATAGTATTAGTTATATCCATTTTTTTAATAGCTATTTTAAAAATAAATAATCTAAATAGGTTTTTAAGTATTTAGTAATGTATTTACCCGTATTTGCATTTTTAAAGAGGTATCCCTTTATATTATCCCCAAGAAAGAAAGTTTAATGTATGCATATTACCCTTGGAGGTGACTAAAGTGGCAGAACCTGTAACTATCAGCCCTACAACTAGACATGAAGGGCACGCTAAGCTAGTTTTGAACGTAGACGATGAAGGGATTGTAACTAAGGCATTTTATCCAAATACGACCCCTGTAAGAGGTTTCGAAACAATGTTGCAAGGAAAAGCAGCAGCATTCGGACCTATTGCAGTTATGAGAATTTGTGGTATATGTCAGGCAACCCACGGTATTGCTTCATGTGAGGCAATCGAACATGCTATTGATATGGAAATACCTAAAGACGGTATGATATTAAGAGAATTAGTAGGTTTAGGAAATAGGATGCATTCGCACCCACTACACCACTTGTTAATTGTAGATGACCTCTTAAAACCTGAAGAAGCTGGAACTTTAAGAGTAGAAGGAATTAAATTAATCCAGAGAATGAGAAAAGCTGGACAGATGCTTGTAGATGTTGCCGGTGGGGAAGGTATTCACCCTCCAAACTTAATGGTAGGCGGTATGAGAACAAACATCACCGAAAGAGCAAAAGCTAAACTCTACTATGCTTGCAGAGAATACGAAAAAGACTGTAATGCAATGCTAGAAGTATTAGAAATGTTAATGGAAAGATACTTGGAAGAAATCGGAATTCCTGATCTAGGTAAACATGATCTCCCATATATTGCTTCAGACACAACATTTGGTAACAGAGATGCTATCAACTTTAAAGATATAACAGAAGTTACTGCACAAAGATACTATGCAGACTTCCCAGATATTGCACAAACCGCAACAAACCAGATCCCATTCTACAGAGGAAACCCTGCAGAAGGTGGACCTAGGGCAAGAATGATTAAATACGGAAACTTTAAATCTGCCGGTGGAGCAATGGATATTAACCTTGCGAGAGCGATGGAAAACTTTGAAGCTGTTAAACGATCATTGGAACTTCTTGATGAATTAAACATTAACGGAACTACAAGAGAAGTACCTAACTTCTATAATGCTAAGGAAGAATACGGAATAGGTGTTCACGAAGCACCAAGAGCTATCAATACCCACATGGCTAAAATGGGTAAAGATGGTAAAATCGAAAAATACAACATCATTGCTGCTTCAACATGGAACTTCCCAGCTGTTGAAAAAGCTATTGAAGGTTACCACCACCAATATGCGGAAGTAATTATGAGAGCTTACGACATATGAGCTTCATGTGCTACGCACGTCATCGTAAAAGATGAACAGACTAAAAACGTTGTTGAAATAAGAGAATTCTAAATTCCTGAAAAGGAAAGTCTCAGAAAGGGAACCTTAATGGACCTCAAGAGACAAAATTTAACTCACGGTAATCAAAAAAATCATTTCAACGGTTATTGATATGGAATATAAACTAACCCCTTCTTACCTTTTAAAGGAAAATATGGTTCTTGCATGCGGAAATATCCTATTTGCAGACGATGGATTCAGTGTCCATGTAATCGAAAAATTACAGGAATTATTAACTGAAGAAGAAAAGGAAAATATTGCACTGGTAGATGCCGGAGCAGGTGCTCCACAACAGGTGCTCACTTTAATCGACGGTGAATCTAAGACTAAACGAATTATAGTCGTAGATATTATAGATTACGGACTAGAACCGGGAGAAATTAAAATACTTACTATGGATGACCTTCCAAAACCAGAACACACAAAAGTTGATAGTCATGACTGGCCGCTCTCTACTACGATGTATAGGGTATTTAGAGATGCACCTCATGAAATAGACTTTAAAGTTGTTGGTTGTCAGAAAAAGTACGTTTCAGAACCTGATGTAGTACTTGAACTGTCAGAAGAAGTCCAAAATGCAGTAGATGTAGCCGTAGACATAGTACTTTCCGAATTAAGGGGAAAACCAATCAACTAAGGGAGGAGAATATCATGGTAAAAGTTGCTCACGTGCAATTAAGTAGCTGCTGTGGGTGTCTAGTTTCCCTTGCAGACACCTATGAAAAGCTTTTAGATGTTTTAGGAGCTATAGATTTAGTTTACTCCCAGACTCTTGCTGATGTGAGAGAAGTTCCTGACGATGTAGACATAATCTTACTCGAAGGTAGCGTTTGTTTAAGCGACCACCACGCAATGGAAGTTGCACTTGATTCTAGGAAAAAAGCAAAAATATTAGTTGCTTTAGGAGCTTGTGCTGCTACTGGAAATGTTACAAGATTTTCAAAAGGAAATCAGCCTTCAAAACCAGTTCACGATGCATTTGCACCATTAACAGAAGTTGTAAAATGTGACTTGGCAATCCCAGGATGTCCACCATCACCAGAATCTATAGTTGCAGTAGTTTTGGCGGCATTAAACGGAGATATGGAATACTTAGAACCATATGCAGAACTTGCAAAATATGGATCAGAAGCTTGTGGATGCGATTTAATTACAAAAGTAATTAATAAATCACTCTGTATGGGATGCGGTTCATGTGCAGCAGCTTGCCCTACAAGAGCAGTATCTATGGATGCAGGAAGACCATTAGTTGACAAGGAAATCTGTATAAAATGTGGCTCATGTTCAGTTCAGTGCCCAAGAATTAGATTCCCTGAATTAATTGAAAAAATAGAATAATTGCAATTATGGAAAATAAAAAAAGGTGATTAGATGGATCCCTTTGGAACATATATAAAAGCAGTCTCCGCAAGAGCTGCAGACAAAGAAATCCTTAAGAAAGCACAAGATGGAGGTATCGTTTCTGCCGCATACATTTACGGTTTAGAAAGCGGACTCCTCGATGGTGTAATTATTGCAGACAAAGAAGATGGATTCGCAGCAGCTCCAAAAGTTGCTACAACAAGAGAAGAAATCTTAAGCGCTGCAGGAACTAAATATACCGTATGTTCTAACCTTTCAGTAGTAAAAAGTGCTGTAAGAGAATACGGATGTGAAAAAGTCGGATTTGTTGGAACTCCTTGCCAAGTCCGATCAATCAGAAAAGCAATAAAATACCCTGTTGGATACAGACACGTTCCAGACAAGATTGCATTAATTATGGGTATCTTCTGTATGGAAAACTTCCCATACAACGGTATGAAAGCAATTGTTGAAGAACACTGTGGTATCAAAATGGACGATGTTGTAAAAACCGACATCGGAAAAGGTAAATTCTGGGTTTACTCAAAATGGGGAGACGTAAAAACAGTTCCATTAAAAGACACCCACCCATACGAGCAAATGTCATGCCACGTATGTATGGACTATACAGCAGAACTTGCAGATATCTCAACAGGATCAGTAGGAAGCCCAGATGGATGGAGCACAATCTTTGTTAGAACTGCAAAAGGAGAAGAGTACCTAAACAAAATGGTTGAAGCAGGCGCTATTGAAACAAAAGACATAGACGCTGTAAAACCAGGTTTAGACTTAGTACAAAAACTCGCTCTCTCCAAAAAAGAGAAAAATGCAAAAGAAGTAGAACACAGGAAAGAAATTGGTTTACCAGTTCCATACTAACTTCTTAAACTTTTTTTATTATTTTTAGATAAATTTTCGACAATTATATCATCTAGTTTTTTCATAAGTATTTTTATCATTTTAACTTGTTCTGGGGGATCTACGTGAACGTGAGACTCATCGAATGCTATGTTCCAAAAAAAATATATTCTGGATATGAAGAATCGCTTGAAAATAATCTTGAAAATATCATCTGGCATAGCGTTTGCGAAGAATCAAATCATACTGTAATCAGATTAATTACTGAAACAGAACATGTTGAAAAAGTAATCGATGTCCTTTCATCAAAATATGGCGGATCAAACTTCAGAATTATTGTAACTGAACCAACAGCAACAATTCCAGAAATTAAAAAAGAAGAAAAAGTGGAAGTTGAAGATAAAACTCCAAAAAGAGTTTCAAGACATGAAATAATTGGAAAAATAGGGGATGTATCTCACCTTTCAAAAGAATACTATTCATTATTATTTTTAGCAGCAGTTGTTGCCTCAATTGGGATATGGTTGGATGATGTTGCGTTGATAATTGGTTCAATGATAATTGCACCTTTTTTAAGCCCGATGATTTCATTCACATTTTCAGTTGCTGTTATGGATTTAGCTTTTGCAAAAAAATCATTGAAAAACCTTCTTTTAGGAATTCTGACTGTACTTATATTTTCATTTGTTATAGGAACTTTCCTGCACGTAAGCCCTGAAAGCCCACAAATTGCATCCAGAATGAATTTAGGATTACAAAATATCGCAATTGCACTTTCAGCAGGTTTTGTTGGTACTCTTTCAATGTTAATTCCTGAAATTTCCTCAACTGTTGTTGGAGTTATGATTGCAGTTGCACTGATGCCGCCACTGGTTGCGTTTGGATTGATGCTTGGCTCAGGATATTACATAGAATCAATCCCAATTTTGATATTATTTATCGTAAATATAATCTCTGTTAATTTTGCATCTGCATTTTTATTCTACCTTTATGGAATAACCCCCTACAAATGGTGGGAAATTGAAAAAGCAAGAAAATTAGCAATTTTTAGTATCATATTTTGGTTTTTAAATCTCGTAATTCTTACAAGTATTATCCTAACTTTTGGAAATGGAAATTTGAAAATAATATAAATCCGTAGAAAAATAAAATAAATTAATGTAAATAAATTTGGGGGGGCATTATGAAGAGAAATCCTGTGGTTGCAGGGATGTTTTATCCTGCTGACTACCACGAATTACTTGAGATGATTGAATACTGCTATTTAAGTCCGAGAGGCCCTAAAGAACTTCCTTCAAAACGGGGAAACTACACAAAACCGCTTGGAATCGTATCACCACATGCAGGATATATTTATTCCGGGCCTGTTGCAGCACACGGCTACAAAAAAATATCTGAAAATGTAAGCGGGGAAGTTACTGCAATAATTCTTGGTCCAAACCATACAGGACTTGGTTCTGGAATTTCCACAATGAAAGGAATCTGGAAAACACCTTTTGGAGATATGGAAATCGATAATGAATTTGCTGATAAGCTGTGGAAAGAATGCGATGTTTTAGATTTAGATGAAAATTCGCATTTGAGAGAGCATTCAATTGAAGTTCAACTTCCATTTTTAAAGCATCTTGAAGAATTAAACATTGCAAAATTCAAGTTTGTTCCGATATGCATGATGATGCAGGATTATGAAACTTCCATGGATGTAGGATACTTTATTGCAAAAGTTGCCAAAGAAATGAATAGAAAAATTATAATAATTGCATCTACGGACTTTTCACACTATGAACCACAGGAATCTGCTTCAAAAAAAGATGCACTCGTTATAAAAGACATTTTGGAATTAAATGATGAAGAGATATTTACCGATGTTGTAACACACAATATAAGCATGTGCGGATACGGGCCAGTTATTGCAATGGTTAAAGCAATGAAAGATTTGGGTGCGACGAACTCAAATTTACTTTATTATTCAACTTCTGGAGATGTTACGAAAGACTATTCTGAAGTTGTTGGATATGCTTCGATACTGGTAAAATAAGTTTTAAAAGAGATAGTATCATAATAAACTAATAAAATTAGTTAGATTTTAAATAATCTTCAAGTTCCTTTTTTAAATCGTTTACAGAAGGTACCGTTCCTTCAAATATGATATCTTCATCAAATGCAACTGCTGGAGCCATCAATACCCATTCAGAAATTTCTTTTATATCGGTTATTTTCACAATTTCTGCATCGATTTTCAATTCATGAACTGCTTTTTTAACGTTTTCGTACGTTTCATTGCATTTTGAACATCCCATGCCAAACACTCTTATTTTCACAAAACCACCTTAAAAATTTTTGATAAGTCAAATTATTCTTTAAATAAAATTAATTTTGTAAAATTTTTATATGTTTTGGAATTTTTTGAACAAATAATAATGAAATTACACTAAATACTGCACCCATAACAAATGGGGTCTTCCAGTTCGTCATCCACATAATTCCGCCAACTACGGGAATTATAACTGCTGAAATATGATTTATTGCGAATCCAACGCCCATTGAGGGTGCGATATCTTCTGAATCCGCAGTTTTTTGAAAGTATGTATTGATCCCGATTGCAAAACTGAATACGATGTGGTCGATTATGTAGAGTAAAACTGCGATATTTCTATTTTCGATAAAGGCATACCCTAAGAACACGAATGTCAATGTTAAATATTCTATCGTGAGCATTTTCCGCTCCCCTAATTTATTTATTCCCTCTGCAACCTTTGGAGCCGTGAAATAAATCAGTAAATTATTCAAAACAAATAAAACTGCAACTTCTGAAACACTGAATCCATAGTTTTGAACCAACAAAAATACTGCAAATGCAATGAAGATCTGCCTTCTTGCACCACTTAAGAAGTTTAAAACGTAATATAACCAGTATTTTTTCTTTACAACCATTCCCTTTCTCTGAGGAACCGTTTTTTTGAATATTGGATTTTTAAAAAGTGAATAAACCCCAATTACCATTATAATTATTCCATAAATTAGATAATTTGACCATATTGGTAATAATTTAACACTCATCCATATGAAAAATCCTGCAATAATACTTGCAATTGCACCGTAGCTACTAAATCTTCCAAAAACTACCGGAGCTTCTGATTTATTAAAATGCTGTAACGTGAGTGATTTGTTGGTTGTTTCGAAATAGTGAAATCCAATCGACATTAAAAACGTCGTAATTATAAGGCCTTGAACCGTTGGAAATAATCCTGTTATTGCAACACCAAAACCCATCAATATTGTTGAAAGAGCTGAAAGTCTGTGTTCTTTTATTACTAATAATACATAAATTACAAGAAACGTTAAAAATCCAGGTATTTCCCTAATTGACTGGATTAAACCCATTTGAAAACCGTTTATCCCTACAACGTCTACGGCAAAATTGTTAAAAAGTGTCCCCCAGACTTGATGAGAAATTGCTGCGGCAATTATCAGGAAAAAAAGGTACTCATACATTGGATTTTTTTTGATTTCTATCATCGATACACCGATTGTTTAAGAATAAATTATATTTTAAAAGTTATTTTCGGGATTTTAATATTTATACTAAATCATTAATTCGGGTTTTCGGATATAATGTATTACCAGTTATTTTCTTACTCTGCGCCTTCCTTTAAGTCCTGAAACATCTATTTCCATTTTTGTATCACAAACATCGCAATTTGGAAGTTCAACTTCTGAAGCTTTGCAAATACAAACATCCACTTGGTAAGTCCTTCTTTTATTGCATTTTGGGCACTGTAAATTCCACGTGAGCATACTACCACCTTATTAATAATATAATTCAAAACAGGGAATATTTATAACTATCAATATATCGATTAATCTTAATATATTTAAAAAACATTTGAATATATGGATTAAACTTTGGAAAATAAAAATAAAAAAGTGTTTTAAAGGTATTTCTGAACGAATAATTCAGCATTTAATACACTTGCTCCTGCAGCTCCCCTTATGGTGTTGTGTTCGAGTGCGGTGTATTTTACATTGAAGATCGGGTCTTTTCTAACTCTTCCAACAACAATTGACATTCCATTTCCAGTATTTCTGTCGAGTCTTGGTTGAGGTCTGTCATTTTCGCCCCTTAAAACAATTGGTTTTGCGTAGCTTGGTAAATTTAAACCTTTTAAAGGATCAAACTCATTCATTACTTTTGCAATTTCTTCAGGAGTTGCTTCTTCAGTGGTTTTTACAAATATGCTCTCAGTGTGACCATCGATTACTGGAACCCTATTACAAGATACCCCAATTTTAAAGTTTCCGTTTTTAAAATTGTTTCCGTCCATGCTTCCAAGAATTTTTAATGATTCTGTTTGCATTTTTTCTTCTTCACCACCAATGTATGGCACCATATTGTCCAAAATTGCCATTGAAGGAACTCCGTCGTAACCTGCACCACTTACTGCTTGCATTGTGGTGATATTTACTAAATCAATTCCAAATTTATCCTGAATGGGTTTTAATGAAATTACCGCTGCAATTGTTGAACAGTTTGGATTTGTAATTATCGCACCATCTGAACACCTGTTGCTTTTTTGTACTTCGAGCATTCCAAAGTGTTCGTGGTTTACTTCTGGAACAATTAATGGAACATCTGCTTCCATTCTCATTGCTGAAGCGTTTGAAAATACGTATTTTCCTTTTTTAGCGAATTCTGGTTCGAGTGTTTTAGCAAGGTCAGCAGGTAGTGCTGAAAAAACAATATCAACTTCATCATAAGCCTTGTCGTTTGGATCGGTTGAAACAACGGTTGCGTTTGCAACGTCTTCAGGGATTGCTTCAGTCTGGTACCAGTAGCATGCATCTTTGTAAGTTTTTCCTGCGCTCCTTTGTGATGCACCAAGCGCTTCGAGTTCAAATATTGGGTGATTTTCTAGCATCTGGATAAATCTCTGTCCAACGTTTCCAGTAGCTCCCAAAATACCTACTTTTATGTTCATTCTCTCACCTTTTGGATAAAAATTATTGAAATAATGATTAAGAACGCTGTTTTTTAGTAAATAAATTAATAGGAATTATCCTTTTACAACTCCCATCGGTTTCATTTTTGCAACTTTCAAAGATATTCCTGAATCGTGGCATATTTCTGCAACATTTTCGATATCCTTGTAAGCTTCAGGACATTCTTCTGCAATGACCCCTTTTGAATCTGCCATCACCAAAATTCCTCTTTTTTGGAGTGCTTCCTGAACTTCAGCCCCGGTGTAGAGTTTAAGTGCTTTTACCCTACTTAATGCCCTTCCAGCACCGTGTGCAGTTGATCCAAACGTTTCTTCCATTGCTTTTTGAGTTCCGTGCATTAAATAAGACGCAGTGCCCATATCACCTGGAATTATTACTGGCTGTCCAATATTAGCGTAATCAGATGGAATCTCAGCATGACCTGGCCCAAATGCCCTTGTAGCACCTTTCCTGTGTACTACGACATTTTTCAATACTCCATCAACCAAATGCTGCTCTTTTTTAGCAATGTTATGTGCTACGTCATATATTATATCCATTTCTAAATCTTCCGCACTCGTTTTAAACACACTTTCAAAACTTTCCCTTATCCAGTGTGTGATTAACTGCCTGTTTGTCCAAGCGTAGTTTGCACCACAAGACATTGCTTTAAAGTATTTCTGACCTTCTTCCGAATTGATCGGAGCACATGCAAGCTGTCTGTCAGGTAATTTAATATTGTATTTTTTTGCAGCGTTTTCCATGTATCTTAAGTAATCTGCACATATCTGGTGTCCAAGACCTCTTGAACCGGTGTGGATCATTAAAACTACCTGCTCAGGAGAAACCCCGAATGTTTTTGCAGCAACTTCATCAAAAATTTCATCTACATACTGTATTTCTAAAAAGTGGTTCCCACTACCAAGTGATCCAAGTTGTGGAAGTCCTCTTTTTTTAGCATTGTCTGAAACGAGTGTTGGATCTGCTTCTTTCATTTTTCCATGTTCTTCGATATGGTTTATATCCCTATCCCAGCCATATCCTTCTTCAACAGCCCACGAAACTCCTTCTTCGAGTACATTGTCGATTTCGTCTTTTGTAATTCTTATTTTGCCCTTACTTCCAAGTCCTGAAGGAACATTTTTAAAAATTTCCGCCAATAATTCCTTTAACTTTGGAGTTACATCATTTCTCGTTAGATTTGTTTTTACGAGTCTCACACCACAATTAATATCAAAACCAACCCCGCCAGGGCTAATTACTCCGGTAAGTTCATCAAATGCAGCAACTCCCCCAATACAAAAACCATATCCGTAGTGGCAGTCGGGCATTGCAAGGGAGTACTTTTGAATTCCAGGAAGACACGCAACGTTTGCAATCTGCTCAAATACATCAGGTTCGAGATGTTCAAACAATACTTCGTCTAAATAGACGTTTCCAGGAACTCTCATACAATCTTTATAGCTTACGGGAAGCTGGTACGTTTTTTCAGCTATTTTAGTGACCGTAGATTTCATGATTTCACCGATAAAGAAATAATTTTAAAATCGATAATTCGTATTTTATATTTAAATAAAAGAATAATTCTATTTAATTAAAAACTTTATTACTCCAAAGTATTAATCTTTACCGTTTTTTGTATTTGGGTGAAAATAATGGCTTTTGAATTTACAATTTACGCAAAAGGGCACAAAAATATCAGTGCAAATCACAAAAGTACACTTGAAATTACAAAAGAAAACCATGTGACATGTACTGGTGACTGTATTGTTGGAATTTCTGCGGATAAATCAATGCTCGATTTTTCGGAAAGTTTTAAAGAAAATTTAAGAAATTCGGATAAAATCACTGTTGAAATTGAAGTTGAAGGGTTAAAAGAAGTAATTACTGGAAAAGGAAATCCAAAATTAACTTTTACCCACAAAACGGATATCGTAATTAGAACGAGTGATTTTTCATGCAGTAGAACATTAATGGTAAACGCAGATAAAGCTTCAAAAGACATAAACCGTGAAATAATCAATAAATTAAAAAAAGGAGCAGATTTAAAATTTAAAATAATTGTTGAATAAATTTATCCTATCAATTTTAAGATTTCTTTTAGTTTTTTGACGTCAACCTGGCCCGGAGCTGATGCTTTTCCTTCCATTGATGCGAAAGTGAGTATTGATCCGAAATCTAAACCCAAAATCCTTGTAAGTTTTCCAGATTCACCCATACCAATTGCAATTATTTTTCCAGCATATTTGTTCATTAAATTTAATATTTTTAGAGTGTCTTCTTTTGAATGTGCGAATGTTGCAAATTTTGCAATATCTCCAATTTTTAACTCTTTTTCAACTACTTCAATTAATTCATCGATTTCAGGAGTTTTTTCAAAATCGTGGTATGAAATAATAATTTTGGTATTTGAATTACTTTCATTTCTGTATTTTACAAGTTCCAAATTTCTTTCTTCTTTTAATTCAATATCTACAAATTTCGCATTGTTTTTTATCGCGTGTTTCAAAAGTTCAATTCTTTCATTGTCTGACTTTTTCCAATTTCCGCCTTCCCATTCTGCCCTTATTGTAATTATGGAAGGAACTTTTGAAAATTCTTCAATATCTTCAAAAGTTACATCTTTTAATAAATCTACCCTAAATTCAACGATATCTCCGTATTTTAAAGCTTCTTTTGCAGAATTAATTGCATCGCAAACATTCTCATCAATTACTGGAATACAGATCATGATTAACACCTATTCTCTATATTTTTTAGTTACAACTTCCCTAATCTTTTTAGCAGTTATCGGCCCAACCCCTTCAACAGCCTTCAATTCCGCTTCTGATGCAGTAAATATATCTTCAACCGAATTAAAGTTATCTAATAGGTTTTCAGCCATTACTGGCCCCACATCAGGAAGTCCCTCTACCAAAAATTTCTGACGCTCTTTTAAAGACATCGGCCTTTTTCCATATCTTATCGATATTTCTCGTTTTTCTTTTATCTGCTCTCGTTCTGCAAGTTTTACCAGAATATCCGCGGTATCTTCGATATCCCTTGAAAACATTATTGGAATCTGATAATCAATCATTATTGAAAACATCATGCCACGTATCGCGTTTTCATGGATTCTAACAAATTCATTTCCTTCGATAATCATTAAAGGTCGTTCATATTTTTTTAAGTCCATTACCTGATTAAATAGTCTTTTATCAATGATCGAATTTTCAAAGTCCTCTGCAGTTTTTCTCTCTACCGCAACCCTGTCACTTAAAATATAATCCCCTATTTCAAGGGTTTTAAATTCGACTTCTGCTTTTTCTGAAAGGTATCTTCCAATATGGCGCTCTCGGGAATCCACAATTATAGTTGCTTTGTTTGGCATTGCATTTTTATTTTTCTTGTCGAGTTTTGTCGGTTTCTTTTCTTCTGAAGAGGCGGTTGTTTTAGAACTTACGACGGATCTTAAATCCATGTAATGGTCTTTATTTTCAGTTTTTTCAGATTTTTCTTCATTTAATTCTTTTAATTTTTTATTTAAAGAATTCTGCATGTTTTTTAATATATTTTTCATGTTTTTTTCTTTTGCAAGCCCTGCTTGATAGTATCCTTCATCTCGCGTTTTTTCCGCAATTAACACGATTACCTGTCCACCTTCGCCCCTTGCAGCACGACCCCTTCTTTGAATCATCCTAATTTCTGAAGGAACTGGTTCGTAAAATAAAACATAATTTACACTTGAAATATCAATTCCCTCTTCAGAAACACTTGTTGAAACGAGTACATTTGCATCAGACTTGAACCGTTCAATTGCTTTTGCCTGTTCTTTCTGGCTCATACCTTTTCCATCCTTATTAGACTGGCCAACAAACATTATCGCTTCAATATTATTTTCAGAAAGTAAATCCACAATTTTTTGAACTGTATCCCTATATTGTGCAAAAATAATTATTTTTTCGTTTTCTGTTAAAATTTCCTTTACAATTTCGAGCATCTTTTCGTATTTCGGGTGCTCGATATCGAGTTCATTTAAATTTTTAACAACCTGAATAAATCTAGGATCGTTTGTAATTTCCTTTGCAGACTTCGTATTTTGAGTTAAAAGTTTCTGGTAATAACTTAAAAAAGTGCTTCTGCCTTGAGTTTCGAGCATTTCAATTGCGTGCTCTAATTTTACAGCTTCTGAAGAAATTCGAAGCATTTCATATTTTATATTATCATCCATTGTCATTATCCTTTTATTTAATCCAAGTAACTCAGATTTATTTACATTTATAGAATGAATTACTCGATTCTCTTTTAAATCCCTTAAACGATCCTTTAATGCATTTTTTAAAAGAGTTAAATTTATTTCAAACTCTTCTGGAAGTTCAACACGTTTTGGTCGCATTTTGACTTTTGCAACGTATGGTGCAACATCAGGATCCTCTTCTGTTTTTATTTCAACATGTTCTATTCCAAGATTTCCGCAAATTTCAATAATTCTCTCAATATTTGAACCAGGAGATGCGGTTAAACCTAAAACGTGAGATTTTTTCTTAAATTTGTTTGCTACAAACGTGTAAGAATGGTTTCCAGTTGTGTGGTGTGCTTCATCAGCGATTAAAAGTGAAAATTGAGAAGGTTTTAACATTTTAGAGATAATATCGTTTTCTGCAACCTGGGGTGTTGCTATAAAGATTTTACCTGATTCCCACATTGCTTCTCGTTTTTTTGGAGAAATTTTTCCATTTAAAATAACAATCTTTTCTGAATCGATGTTTAAAAATTGATTCATGCTTTTAAAGTGTTGGTCAACCAGGGGTCTTGATGGTGCAATGATTAAAACTTTCCCATTCTGTTTTGATAAAATTCCTGCTATCGTAAGGGCCGCAATTGCAGTTTTACCAAGCCCGGTTCCAAGAACACACAACGTATTTTGTTTTAGCGCACTTGCTACAACGAGTTGCTGGTAAATTCTAGCTTCAATAGTTTCGGGTTTTATCAAAGGATGGTTCACATGCATTTAAAACACCAATATGTAAAAGTTTAGGTGGAAATTTCTAAAGTTTATTTAAATTTACATGTTTTATAAAATATATAACTAATTACTTGAAAATCGAAATTAAATTAAAACTAAATCTGATTTTAAAAATAATATGAAAAAAGAGTTTAAATTAGTTGGTGCTATTAAAGTATTCTTCAACTTTTTCTGCGATTGTTTCAAAGACCCAATTTCTCTTTTCTTCGTCTCGTTCAAGAAGCGTGAATCTCATCCCATTGTGTTCCGAACAGAATGACGTTAAAGGAACGCCACAAATTCCCGTAGATGCAAGTAAGTAGTATACAAATCTTTTATCTTCGGGAATTCCTTTTGAAATTGATTCGACATAGTTTTTAAGTCCACTATCTTGGATTTTCAAAGATTGGTTTTCATTTAAATATTCTTTTTCCAAAACTATGGTGTTGTAAAATGCACCATCTGTTCTGTTTACATTTAATCCATCAATATTTTTCATTTTATCGTATGCGTAATTTGAAGCTTTTTCGTAGTAGCTTTTCCTTTCTTCGAGGTATGATTTGTATCGTTTATCAGACATTATCTTTGGGATTACCTTTTGAGGAAGAGTCGTTGAACATACCTCAATCATTTTGAACTTGCAGATGTTTTCAGTGTATTTCTTGAATAATTCATCGCTTTCAGTATTGTAAAACTCTGTCCAACCACACCTTGAACCTGGCCATGGTAAATCCTTAGAAATTCCCTTTAAAGAAATTCCTGGAACGTCGTCTAAAACTTCCGATAAGTAGTTATGTTTTTTTCCATTGTAAACGAGGTTTGAATATATTTCATCAGCTAAAATGAAAAGATCGTATTCATTTGCAATATCTACAACTTCACTCAGTACTTTTTTTGAATAAACTGCACCGGTCGGGTTTCCAGGATTTATCAGTAAAATTGATGCTATTGAAGGATTGTATTTTACCTTATTTCTCAAATCATCAATATCCGGATTCCATCCGTCATCTTTATCCAATTCATACATTACAGGCCTACAGTTTGAATAAAGCCCTTCTGCAGAAGAATGCGTGGAGTATGCAGGTGTTGGACCAATTACTCTGCATTCTTTTCTCATCAATCCGTAAATATTCGTGATAGCATCCCCTAGACCGTTAAAAAACACGATTTCTTCGGGTGTGATCTGTGCTCCATTTCTGCTATTGTTTAAATCGGTTAAAAACTCCCTAGTTTCTAAAAGACCTCTTGTAGGACAGTACCCATAAGAACTATCATCCATTGTGGTTTCTGAAACTATTTCTTTTATCCAGAGGGGAAGCTTTTCTCCTTTGGCAATAGGATCACCAATATTTTCCCATACAATTTCTAATCCCGATTTTTTGGCTTCGTTAGCCACCTTAACAATTTCCCTAATCTCGTAGGACAATTCCCCTACTCCTGAACTGACAATATCGGTTCTCATTGCTTCCACCTCCATCATGTTTTAAGTTTTAATTTATTTTAAATTTAAAATTTTATTCTTGAAAGCTTTTTAATAGGGTTCTATTATAGTTGTTATCATTTTGTGATAACGTCTAAATGTTCCCTTTTTATTTTTTAATATATAAAGGTAACTATTGACTGATTTTTTAATAGAGCCCAATTATTTATAAAGTATATAAATAAAAATAAAAAAATATTTTGAAAATACCAAACAGAAAACATAATACCTGATTTTAAAAAATTCAAAACTAAAAGTTCAGAAATAAAAACCAAAGTAAAATCAACAACATAATATATCAGTTAATTAAGAAATATAAGCAATTATTATCCAAATAGTATTTTATAAATTTTTCCGCAGGTTCTTGGTGAATACGATGGCTTCATTATCAGAAATCCACATGAAAAACTTCAAATCATTTAAAAATTCAAAACTAAAAATTCCCGATGGCTTCACTGCGATACTGGGGCCGAATGGATCAGGAAAATCGAACACTATTGATGGCATCTGTTTTGTTCTTGGGAAAACTTCAGCAAAATCGCTCCGTGCAGGTAAATTCAACCAGCTTATTACTTACCATAATGGAAAAAGGGAAAGTTTCGCAGAAGTTACACTTTTTTTTGATAATAAAGATAGGAAAATGCCCCTGGATTCGGATAAAGTAGGAATATCGAGGAAAGTTAAAATAAACGGAGATAACAACTATTACCTTATATGGGACGAAGAAAAAGAAGTTAAAGAAAATGGGGAAGTAAAAAAGGTAATGGAAGAAAAACGGAAAAAAGTAAAAAAATCTGAAATTTTAGACGTTATTGGAAAAATATCGCTTAGTGCGGATGGATTTAATATTATTCTTCAAGGCGACCTCATAAAAATTATAGATACTACCCCAAATGAAAGGAGAAAGATTATCGATGAAATAAGCGGTGTTGCAGAATTCGATGAAAAAGGGGAAAAAGCGGAAAAGGAACTTGATAAAGCAAGGGAATTTATTGAAAAAATAGATATCAGGATAAATGAAGTGAAAAACAACCTTGAAAAACTTAGAAAAGAAAAAGAAGATGCAGAAATATACGTTAAATTAATGGAAGAATTGAAAGCTACAAAGTATATTTTAACTGCTAAAAAAATTGAGTTTTTAAACGGAGTTTTGGAAAAAACCAAAGAAGAAATTGAAGCACTTAAGGAAATGAAAGTTTGTTTTTTGAAAGAAATTTCTGAATACGATGCAAAATCAAATGATATTAGAAACAGACTTCAAAATTTGATAAATGAACTGAATGAAAAGGGAAACGAAGAGATAATGGAACTTCACAAGTCCATTAAAGAAATGGAAGTTACCGTTGATAATGACAAAAAATCCCTAAACGGGGCCCTTGACGACCTGAAAAATGTAAATTCGCAGTCCGAAAAAAAAGGACAGGATTTAGTGGAAACCAGGCAAAAAATAGAAACAATACGGACTGAAACACTTCAAAAAGAAGCAGAAATTAACGCATTGAAGACCGAAATGGAAAATCTTGAAACTGAAAAGAAGAAATTGAAATCAAAAGTCGAAGAAAGTGAAACTCAAACTGAAATTTTAAAACAGCAAGAGCGAAAACTATCTGAAAGAATAAATGAAAGTCAGAATGAACTCTACAATTTAAAAAATGAATTTAATGCTCTTGAAAATGAAATCAATAAAAAATCATTTAATTTAACAAAAAATCAAGAAATCATTGAAACCCTTCAAAAAGAACTCGATGACATAAAGTCAGAAAGCGAAGATACAAAGGTACTATATAAAGAACTTGAAGACGTTGCTGTTGAACTCGAATACTCTAAAAAGAAAGTTATCACACTTTTGGAAAATAAAAAAGAGTATCAAGAAAAATTGGATAAAGGCCATGCTGAATACATCAAAGAAAATGCTAAAATCAAGGCAATGAAAGATATGGAAGATTTTAGTCTGGATAGGGCCGTAAAAAGTGTTCTTGAAGCAAAATTGCCTGGCGTAGTAGATATTGCGGGAAACCTTGGAAAGACAGATGCTGAATACAAAACTGCAATTGAAAATGCAGGTGGAAACAGGCTAAATTACATCGTTGTAAAAAGAATGGATGACGGTGCAAGAGCTATTCAGTATTTGAAAAAGAATAATCTTGGTAGAACCACATTCTTACCACTCGATAGAATCAATGGGCCAGAAGCACTTTATCTTGATGATGAAGGAGTAGTTGGAAGAGCGATTGATCTAGTTGAATTTAAACCAGAATACGAAGATCTATTCAGATACGTTTTCGGAAATACAATAGTCGTTGAAAATTTAGATTATGCGAAAATCTTATCAAAAAACCACAGAGCAAGGTTTGTAACTCTTGAAGGGGAAGTTATCGAACCATCCGGTGCAATGATCGGTGGAAATTCAAGAAAAAAATCGGTTATAAAAGTAGATATTGATACTTCAAGGATTGAAAAACTTGCGGAACAGATTTCAGAACTCGATAGTACATTATCTGAAACTAAAGATGAAATTGAACGCCTTCAAAATAAAAATGCAACATATTCAACTAGAAAAATGGAACTCGAAAGTAGATTGAAAATTATTAAAGATATTGAACATAGGAAAGAAGGAATTCTTACAAATAATGGAATAAAAATTAAAGAACTTGAATTAGAGTCCAAAAAGTTGGACGAAGAACTCGACTATTTGGAAGGCTCAAAAGAAGAACTTGAAAGAAAAATTGATGAATACACTAAAAAAATTAGTGGATTTACAACCCAGAGAGATAGGATTTCCGAAGAAATAGCATCTTTTGAAAATTCAGAACATTCCAAAAGAATCAAAGTAATTGATGAAACTATTCTTAATTTTGAAAAGAAAAAGAATGAATTTGAAAATGAAATAAAAAGAGATGCAGTACTCATTAAAGAGGTTTTAATTCCAAAAATAAGCGAATTGAATAGCAACATCAAGGAATTAAGCGAAAAAAGGGTAATTCTCGAACAGAACATTCAATTCTATAAAAACAATGTTGAAAAGAACTTCGAAATCTTAAAAAACAAAAAAGAACGCTATGAAGATCTCACCAAAGATTTAAGAGAACTTACTGAAAAGAAAGAAGCTTTTGAAAAAGAACTGGAAATGTTAAATGGCGAGAAAAGAAGAGTTTATGGAAGAATTAACCAGAATGAAAGCCAGATCAACAGCCTTTCGATCGACCTGGCAAAGTATGAAACTAGACTTGAAGAAGAAGATAGAAAATTGTACGTTTGTGAAAATATCGAACATATTTCTGAGGATATTACGTCCAAAATAAAAGAATTTGACGTAGATGCCCTTGAAAGTCACCAGATCGACCTTGAAGGAAATATCAAAAAATTAGAACCAATAAACATGCGTGCAATTGAAGACTACCAGTATATCGTTGACAGGTACGACGAACTCTTCGAAAAAAGAACAGATTACGAAAATGAAGAGAAAAAATACCTTCATTTAATAGAAGAAGTCAGTAAAAGGAAAAAAGAAGTATTCATGGATGTTTACGTAAAAGTTGCTGAAAACTACGAAAAGATATATACTGAAATTGGGGGAAGTGGACAGTTGAGTCTCGAAAATCCGGACGATCCATTTTCAGGCGGTTTATTAATCGATGCATCACCGATGAATAAAAAATTGCAGAGTTTAGATGTCATGAGTGGTGGTGAAAAGTCACTTACCGCACTTGCCTTTTTGTTTGCAATACAGCACCTGAATCCTGCCCCATTTTATGTGCTTGATGAGGTCGATGCTGCACTCGATACAAAAAATGCAGGGTTGATTGGTGAAATGATCAAAAATGCATCAAAAGATTCACAGTTCATTGTAATATCTCACCGTGAACAGATGATAAGTAAATCTGATGTAATGTATGGGGTTTGTATGGAAAATGGGCTCAGCAAATTAGTTGGATTAAAAATTTAATAAATTTAAAATAAAATATTTTCGGTGAATCTCATGAAAAGTATTTTGGATGAAACTATCAAACTTTCTTCTGAATTAATATCAATAAATTCAGTAAATCCAACTTTTGGTGGAGTTGGAGAAAAAGAAAAGTCGATTTACATAAAAAACAAGCTAATGGAATACAGTGAAAAGTATTCTGTAAAAAACTGCGAAATATTAGAGTTCAACACTGTTGATTCAAACGGAATTGAAAGACCAAATATTGTTTCAAAATACAATTTTGGAAAAACTAATACTTTAACGATAATTTCACACATGGACATCGTTCCAGAAGGTGACCTTGGTCTTTGGAATTCCAATCCGTTTAAAGCAGAAATAAAAGACGGAGTAATTTACGGAAGGGGTAGTGAAGACAATCATAAAGGAATAGTTTCATCGTTTTTACTTTTAAAAATGATTTTTGAAGAAAAAATCGATCCAAAATACAATTTAAATTTGATTTTTGTGTCAGATGAGGAAGATGGAAGTAAATATGGTCTATCTTACATTGTAAATAACTTCGAAAATGAACTTTTCGATTCAAAAGATTTGATACTCGTTCCTGATTTTGGAATGCCTGAAGGCGAATTTATAGAAATTGCTGAAAAAAATATACTTTGGCTAAAGTTTAAAATTAAAGGAAAACAGTGCCACGGAAGTACGCCTGAAAACGGATTTAATGCAGATATTATGGCATTTGCCTTTGGAAAGGGGCTCTATGATACATTATATAATAAATACAGTAATCTTGATTTGATATTCAATCCGCCATTTTCAACATTTGAACCTACAATTTTAAGAAATAACGTTGAAAACACAAATACAATTCCAGGATATGTTGAATTAAACTTTGATTGCAGAATTATCCCAGAATATGATCCAAAAGAAGTATTAAACGATATTGAAATGTATATTGAAATTTTTAAAAATGAAATTGAAAAACATATCGTCCATTATGATATTTCTGAAAAAGAGAATATTTCAATAGAGTATGAAATTTTAAAACTTGAAAAAACCGAAAAAACTAAAGAAGATTCAGAAGTAGTAAAAAAATTGGGCTCTGCAATTAAAAATGTGCTGAATAAAGAACCAGTTTTATGCGGAATGGGTGGAGGAACTGTTGCTGCATTTTTAAGAGAAAAAGAATACAATGTAGCTGTTTGGGGGCTTGGAGATGAGACTGCCCACCAACCAAACGAACATATTAAAATAGAACATTTAATAAAAATGGCTGAAATTTATCTCGATATATTAAAATAAGTGGTAATTGTGTACGTTGTAAAAATTGGCGGAAGTTTAACATATAACGCGGAAAAACTTCTTGAAAGCCTTAAACAGTCTTGCGAAAAAATTGTAATTATCCCTGGTGGCGGAAGTTTCGCAAATTCTATTCGAAATCTTCATGAAAATGAAAAAATTAACGAAATTTCTGCACACAAACTCGCAACAATGTGCACAGATATAACAGGAACCTATTTTTCCGAAATTTCGGGGATAAAAACAGCAGATAATCTTTTTGATGCAAAAAAAATCCTCCAAAATGAAAGTATAGTTATAATACTTCCATCAAAAATTATACTTAGTACTGATGAACTGCCCTGTTCTTGGGAAGTTACTTCTGATTCTTTTGCCGGATATATTGCAAAATTATTAAAATCTAAAACACTAATTATAGCCACCGACGTCGACGGAATTTATGATAAATATCCTGAGGGAAAACTATTAAATACAATAAATACAAAAACGATTAAAGGTTTTACGTCTGTGGATAAACACCTACCAAAACTTATATCCGAATACGGCATTAAGTGCTTTGTTGTTAACGGAAATCATCCTGAGAGAATAAATAACATTTTTAAAGGCGTATCTGATACGTATACGAAAATAACCTTGAAATAAAACACTATGGTGAGAACATGAAACAAAAATGTACTTCCTGCAATGCAGAAATTGCACCTAGAGAAAATGCTACAAAATTCTTGTGCCCTAACTGTGGAAAAGCAGAACTTGTAAGATGCGAAAAATGCAGAAAATTGAGCAACACGTACAACTGCCCAGTATGTGGATACGAAGGTCCTTAAATTAATCTAAAACTAAAAATTAGGTGAAAATATGGCTACAGTTATCGCAAAAGTAAAAGTAATGCCTACAAGCCCAGAAGTAGACAAAGAATCCTTGAAAGCAACATTGAAAGAACTCGTTGAAAACAACGATGCAAAATGTAGAGGAGTTTCCGACGAACCACTTGCATTTGGACTTTACACAGTATTTGTAATGGTTGAAATGGAAGAAAAAGAAGGCGGAATGGACCCTATCGAAGAAGCTATGAACGCTTTAGAAAATGTAGAAAGCGCTGAAGTAGTTGAACTTTCACTCGTTTAATTTCACCATTACTAATTTTTTAATTAACGAAAAATAGCCCGAACTTAAAACAACACTCATTTTAAGCTTTAATTCGAGATATGGGATTGTTATGATAAACTATATAAATAAGTTTAAGCAAATAAAAAAGGCTATTGACTATATGGATGATAGGGGATACTCTATCAATGTTACACATGAAAATAATCCTGTTATAGAGATTGGAAATAAAAAAACCAATTCAATAATAAAAAACACGATTGGAAACGTGAAAGTACACTACATCAATACAGCTAAACTCCTGTTAAAGATGAGAGACTAACCCGATTGAGGTGAAGACGATGGCTAAACTAAAATACAAAGTTGAAGCTGACCCAAAAAACACTGCGAGAGCTATGGGCAGAACTTTAAGAATATCAAGAAAACATGCTATTGAACTTTGCAGAGAATTATCTGGAATGAAATTAGATGCTGCTGTTGCATACTTAAACAGAGTAATCGCATTAGAAACACCAGTTCCATTCAAAGTTCACAACAAAGACTTACCACACAGAAAAGGAAAAATTGGAACACACTCAGGTAGATTCCCACAGAAAGCTTCGCTAGAAATCTTACAAGTTTTAGACAACGCTAAGAAAAACGCTGAGCAAAAAGGATTAAACACAGAAAAATTAAGAATCAAACACATATCATCAAACAGAGGCTTCACAATTAAAAGATATATGCCAAGAGCATTTGGTAGAGCAAGCCCTAAAAACCAAGAAACAATACACATCCAAGTAATCCTTGAAGAATTCTACTAATGGTGAAACAATGATTGAAAGAACATTTGTTGGAGAAAATGTTTCCGAAACATTAATCGACGAATACTTTAAAACTAAATTAGTTAGAGCAGGATACAGCCACATCGACCTTAAAAAAACACCGATTGGGACTAGAATAACTGTATTCGCTGAAAAACCAGGTTTCGTTATCGGAAGAAAAGGAAAAATGGTTAAAGAATTAACAGAAACTCTTTCAACGGAATACGCTGTTAACAACCCTCAAATTGAAGTTAAACAGGTTGAAAGCCCAGATTTAGATCCTGCAATCGTAGGTCACAAAATCGCATCTTCATTAGAAAGAGGAATGCACTTTAGAAAAACAGCTCACTCAGCAATAAGAAGAGTTATGGGCTCCGGTGCAAAAGGTGTTTCTATTATCGTTTCTGGAAAATTATCCGGAGAAAGATCAAGAACTGAAAAATTCATGGATGGATACATGAAACACTGTGGTGAACCTGCTGAAGCACTCGTAAACAAATCACACCAGTTAGCAAAATTAAAACTCGGTGTTGTAGGAGTTACTGTAAAAATCATGAAACCTGATGTATCATTACCTGATGAAATCACAATTTTATCCGGCGAAATCAAAGAAGTTACTGAATATAGTGAAGCATCCCAAGAATAAGGTGATTTGAATGGCGATCTTAAAAGCTAGCGAGATAAGGGAACTTTCAGCTGAAGAAATGAAAGGAAAAATCGCAGAATTAAAAAGAGAATTAATGAAAGAAGGTGTAAACAAGTCAACAGGCGGTGCACCTTCAAACCCAGGTAAGATCAGCGAAATCAAAAGAACAATCGCAAGAATCTTAACAATCATGAATGAAAAAGAAGCTCAAGCAAAAAATGCTTAAGCATAATTTTAAATACCATCAATCAGTAAGTATATCCCGTATACTTATAACAAAATTAGTCTATCAAGATGAGAGGTGCATTGATGCCAGAGATTTGTCCTATATGTGGTTTACCAAAAGATTTGTGTGTCTGTGAAGAGATTGCAAAGGAAGAACAGAAAATTAAAGTTTACGTAACTAAAAGAAGGTTTGGTAAGCTGATGACAGTCGTCGACGGCTTTGATGCGGACTTGATTGATGTAAAAGATTTGGCTAAAAAGTTAAAAGATATATGTGCTTGTGGCGGAACTGTAAAGAAAGATTCTATCGAGTTACAGGGAGACCACAGGAGAAAAGCTGAAGAAACCCTTATTAAAATGGGATTCTCAAAAGATATGATTGATGTAAGATAATTAACTATTCACACGAGTATGTGGATACTGAAAATGTACACCCCCATGCTCAAGGGTAGGGACACCCATGAAATTGTCACAAAATATATTGAGACATGAATTAATTGGATTAAACCTTGAAGTTGTAAAATCTACTGATTTCAGTTTAATTTCAACAAAAGGTAGAGTAATTAATGAGACTAGAAACACGCTAGTTCTTGAAAAAGAAAACGGCAAGGAAATTACCGTTGTGAAAGAAATTTCGACATTTCGAATTCAGTTTGAGTTTGATGATGTTGTAAAAGTAGACATTGACGGAAGACTACTTGTTGGACGACCTGAAGATAGGTTGAAAAGAAAAATAAAACAACTCTACTCGTACTAAGCTTCTCAGCTATTTTAAATGTCCCAAATTGAAAATAAGAATTGAAATTTAAGTTCTAAACAGGCGTTAGTGGTATTTATGAAAACATTATATACCTGTAGCCCGTATTAAATCTGGAACTTTAAAATCGACATTAAACACTCTAAATATAGGAGGTATCATTTATGTCAAACATTGGAATCGATGTAAAAGCTCCTGAACACGTTTGTGAAGATCCTAACTGTCCGTTCCACGGTACTTTATCCGTAAGAGGACAAATATTCGAAGGAACCGTTACAAGTGACAAAGGACACGACACAATCGTGCTCAAAAGAGAAGTTACTGGATACATATCCAAGTACGAAAGATACGAAAAAAGAACAACTTCATTGGTTGCACACAACCCTGCATGCATCAAAGCAAAAGTTGGCGACACTGTGAAAGTTATGGAATGCAGGCCTATCAGTAAAACAAAGTCATTTGTTGTAATTGAAAAAACTGAAAACCTGGAATAATCCTTTAAAAGGTGAATATTATGAAAGGACTAGGTTCAACAATCGTAAGATCATTACCGAACGGAGCAAGACTCGTCTGTGCAGATAACACAGGTGCAAAAGAGCTCGAAATAATTGCAGTTAAAAACTACACAGGTACTGTAAGAAGATTACCTGCTGGTGGTGTAGGCCATATGGTTTTCGTTTCAGTGAAAAAAGGTACTCCTGAAATGAGAAAACAGGTTTTACCTGCAATTATCATCAGACAGAAAAAGGAATACAAAAGAGCTGACGGTACAAGAGTAAAATTCGAAGATAACGCAGCTGTTATTGTTACTCCAGAAGGAACACCAAAAGGTTCAGAAATCAAAGGTCCAGTTTCAAAAGAAGCTGCTGAAAGATGGCCTGGTGTTTCAAGATTAGCTAAAATTATTCACTAATTAGGCATGTGGTGAAATCATGGTTTTGACAAACTCAAAACAGCCAAGAAAACAAAGAAAAGCACTCTATAACGCACCTTTACATTTAAGAAATAGCGTTATGGCTGCAATGTTATCAAAAGAATTAAAAGAAAAATTCAATAAAAACTCCCTTCCTGTGAAAAAAGGAGATACTGTAAAAGTACTCAGAGGAAATTTCAAAGGAATTGAAGGAGAAGTTTCAAAAGTTGACTACGCAGGATACAAAATCATTGTTGAAGGGGTAGTTAACAAAAAACAAGATGGAACTGAAACAGCATATCCAATTCATCCATCAAATGTTATGATTACCAAATTGGACGAATCAGACGAAAAGAGATTTAAAAATTCAAGTAACTAAGAGGTGTGAGCATGGCAATTAAAGGACCTAGAAAACATCTTAAAAGATTGGCTGCTCCAGCAAATTGGCAACTTCCTAGAAAAGTAAAAGCATTTACTGTAAGACCATCACCTGGACCACACTCAATGGATAAATCTTTACCTTTATTGTTAGTTGTAAGAGACGTATTAAAATACGCTGACAACGCAAGAGAAGCTAAAAAAATTATCCAAACGGGAAAAATCTTAATCGATGGATTAAAAAGAAAGGAATACAAACACCCTGCTGGATTAATGGATGTTTTATCAATCCCTGAAATGGATGAAAACTACCTTGTATTATTTGACGAAAGCGGAAGAATCAGCTTGAAAAAAACTGACAAAACCGATGCAAAATTATGCAAAATCGTGAACAAAACTGTTATAAAAGGCGGTCACATTCAATTAAACCTTCACGATGGTAGAAACCAGATTGTAAAAGTTTCAGACGCTACAAAAGCTGAAGAAGATGTTTACAAAACAGGAGACAGCGTTTTAGTTTCAATTCCAGAACAGTCAATTGTTGGACATGTTGCATTCGGCGAAGGAAAATTAGCATACGTAACTGGCGGTAAACACGTTGGAGAATTTGCTAAAATCGTTGAAGTGGAAAACAGAGCATTGTACTCAGATATTGTAACTTTAGAAAACAAAGATGGCGAGAAATTTAAAACCGTTAAGCCTTACGTATTTATCGTAGGTCAAGACGAGCCAGTAATTTCGATGTAATGCCCATAAAATTAGAGGAGGACGAAACATGTCATTCCAAGAAGTTTGGGAAAAAGAACCTATGAAAAAACCAAGAATCCAAAAAGTCACAGTAAACTTCGGTGTAGGTGAAGCTGGAGATAGGTTAACAATAGGTGCAAAAGTTATTGAAGAACTCACTGGCCAATCACCAGTAAGGACTTTAGCTAAACAGACAAACCCTGCATTTGGTATCAGAAAAAAGTTACCAATTGGATTAAAAGTAACATTAAGAGGAAAGAACGCTGAAGAATTCCTCGGAAATGCATTCAGTGCATTTAAAACATGTGGTAAAGTACTCTATGCGTCATCATTTGATCAGGTTGGAAACTTCTCATTTGGTGTTCCTGAACATATTGACTTCCCAGGTCAAAAGTACGACCCATCAATTGGAATCTATGGTATGGATATCTGTGTAACCTTTGAAAAATCAGGATACAGAGTAAAATCCAGAAAAGTTAAAAGAAGCCACATTCCAAAGAAACACTTAGTTACCAAAGACGAAGCTATCGAATACATCCAAGCTAAATTCGATACTGAAGTAGTCAGGGAATAAGGTGAAAGAATGACAAAAACACCATTTAAGACAAAATTCGGCCAAGGTTCTAAAGTTTGCAAAAGATGCGGAAGAAAAGGGCCAGGAATTATCAGAAAATACGGATTAAATTTATGCAGACAATGCTTCAGAGAATTAGCACCAAAATTAGGATTTAAAAAGTACGATTAAGGACAAGGAGGTAACAATATGAGTTTAATGGACCCTCTTGCAAACGCATTAAACCACGTATCCAACTGCGAAAGTGTGGGTAAAAACGTAGCTTACTTGAAACCTGCTTCAAAATTAATTGGAAGAGTTCTAAATGTTATGCAGGATCAAGGATACATTGGAAACTTCGAATACATTGAAGACGGAAAAGCGGGTGTCTACAAAGTTGATTTAATCGGACAAATCAACAAGTGTGGAGCTGTAAAGCCTAGATTCGCAGTTAAAAACCATGACTTCGAAAAATTCGAAAAGAGATACTTACCAGCTAAAGGTTTCGGATTGTTAATCGTAAGTACCCCAAAAGGATTAATGACACATGACGAAGCTAGAAACGCTGGAGTAGGTGGAAGATTAATTTCCTACATATACTAAGGACATTATGGAGGTATTCTTATGCCAGTTGCAGCTTTAATAAGGGAAGAAATCGAAATTCCTGAAAACGTCAACGTTGAAGTTAACGGCAGCACAGTTGCTGTTAAATCAGGTGCAAAAGAACTTAAAAGAGATTTGTTGTACCCTGGAATCGAAATAAGCACAGAAGACGGAAAAGTTGTTATTGAGTGTACATTCCCAAGAAAAGCACAAACTGCAATTGTTGGAACCTACAGATCACACATTCAAAACATGATCACAGGTGTTACTGACGGATTTGAATACAAATTAGTAATCAGATACGCTCACTTCCCAATGAAAGTTAGTGCTAAAGGAAACACTGTAACCATTGACAACTTCTTAGGAGAAAAATACACCAGAACTGCTAAAATCATGGATGGAGTCACTGTAAAAGTTAGTGGTGAAGAAGTGATTGTAAGTGGAGCTAACAAAGAATTTGTTGGTCAAACCGCTGCAAACATCGAACAAGCTACTAAAGTTAAAGGAAGAGACACAAGAATATTCCAAGATGGCATCTACATTGTAGAAAAAGCAGGCAAGGTATTATAAGGTGGTCTCATGAGTGAATTCAAAAGATTAATGAGATTAAAACTCAAAATGAAACAGAAAAGACCTGAATTTAAAAGACAGGACTGGTTCAAGTGTTCAAGAATTGGAACTAGCTGGAGAAGACCTTTTGGTAAACACAGCGGTATGAGAATAGGATTGACACATAGGGCTGCTGTTGCTACAGTAGGTTACAGAGGACCTGCTCTTGTTAGAGGTTTACACCCATCAGGCTTACAAGATATTCTTGTTAACAACGTAAAAGAATTAGTTGCAATAAACCCTGAAATTCAAGGTGCAAGAATTGCAGCTACCGTTGGTAAAAGAAAAAGAATAGAAATCGTTAAAAAAGCTAATGAATTAGGAATTAGAGTATTTAACGTATCCAAACAAAAACAGGAAGAATTCTTAAGTTTATAATCTCGCTTAAGATATAAGGTGATATTATGGATGTATCAACCCAAAGAAGAATTGCTGCAGCTGTTTTGGATTGCGGTATCGATAGGGTATGGATTGATCCTGAAAACCTGGAAAAAGTCAAAATGGCCATCACAAAAGATGACATTAGACTTTTAATTAACGATGGAGTCATTGTTAAGAAACAGGAAAAAGGAATCAGTAGCGCTAGGAAAAAAGAAGTTCAAGAACAGAAGAGAAAAGGAAAGAGAAAAGGTCCTGGTTCAAGAAAAGGGGCTAAAGGTGCAAGAACTCCTAAAAAAGAAAAATGGATGAACACCATCAGGCCACTTAGAAAAATGCTGAAAGACTTAAGAGAAAATGAAAAAATCGAAAGATCAGCATACAGAAAACTCTACAGAATGGCTAAAGGTGGCGCATTCAGAAGTAGAAATCACATGAAGTTATACATGAAAGAACACGGAATTTTAGCTGAATAACTCAAATTTAAGGAGGAATGACTATGGCAAAGAACGCCAAATTCAGAGTTCCTTTTAGAAGAAGAAGAGAAGGAAAAACTGATTTCAGACAAAGGTTAGGATTATTATTGTCTGGCAAACCTAGATTAGTTGCGAGAAAATCCTTAAACAATGTGATCGCTCAGCTTATGGCATACGATGAAAAAGGGGACGTTGTTTTAGTTTCAGCACACTCCAGAGAACTCGTTAAAATGGGTTACAAAGGCCACTGCGGAAATTTACCTGCAGCATACTTAACAGGTTTATTGTTAGGTAAAAAGGCTGTTAAAGAAGGAGCAGAAGAAGCTATATTAGACAAAGGTCTTCACAGAGCTACCAAAGGAGCTGCAATTTTCGCTGTTTTAAAAGGCGCACTCGATGCAGGTATGGATATACCTCACGGTGATGAAATCATCGCAGATGAAGAAAGATTAAACGGAACTCACGTTAAAAATTACGCAGAATCTTTAAAAGAAGATGCTGATGCGTACAAAAAACAGTTCTCAAAATACTTAGAAAAAGGATTAAACCCAGAAGACTTGCCAGAACACGTTGAAGAACTGAAAGAAAAAATCCTTAACTTATAAGGTGATATAAATGGCTGAAAAAAAGGCTGAAAAAAGAGCTGAAAAAAGAAAATTCAATACCGAAGCTTGGGAACCAAAAACCCAAATCGGTAGAATGGTTAAGGAAGGAACAATTTCAGACATTAACTACATTATGGATAAAGGTCTTCCCTTATTAGAACCTGAAATTGTTGATGCACTCTTACCCGATCTAGAAGAGCAAGTTTTGGACGTTAAATTGGTTCAAAGAATGCACAAATCTGGAAGAAGAGCAAGATACAGAGCAACTGTTGTTGTAGGTAACAAAAACGGATACGTTGGAGTAGGCATGGGTAAATCAAAAGAAGTTGGCCCTGCTATCAGAAAAGCAATTGCTCACGCAAAATTATCATTAATCAAAGTTAGAATTGGCTGCGGTTCATGGGAATGCGGTTGCGGATACCCTCACTCAATCCCATTCACAGCTAAAGGAGCTTGTGGTAGCGTTAAGGTAGAATTACTTCCTGCACCTAGGGGTGTTGGTTTAGTTGCTGGTAACGTTGCAAAAGCTGTTTTAGGTCTTGCAGGAATAAAAGATGCATGGACTAAAACATTTGGTGACACAAGAACCACATACAACTTTGCTGAAGCTACATTCGATGCATTAAACAACTTAAACTTCGTAAGATGCTTACCTGCACAAAAGGAAAAATTAGGTCTTACAGAAGGAAGAGTACTCTAATTTATTACTTTTTAAGAAAAAAGGTGATTAAAACATGGCTTACGCAGTTGTAAGAGTCAGAGGAAGCGTAGGTGTTAGAGGAAACATCGCAGATACCATGAAGATGTTGAGATTACACCGAGTAAACCACTGTGTTGTAATTCCAGACAATGAACACTACACTGGAATGATAAAAAAAGTTAAAGATTATGTAACCTACGGTGAAATCGATAAAGATACACTCGTAGCTTTAATTCTAAAAAGAGGAAGACTTCCTGGAAACAAAAGATTAACTGAAGAACTCGTAAAAGAGTTAACAGAACTTCCAGTTGAAGAGTTAGCTGAAAAAATAATTGCTGGCGAAATCAAAATAAAAGATACGCCAATCAAACCAGTATTCAGATTACACCCTCCAAGAAAAGGATACGATAGAGCAGGAGTCAAAAAAGGATTCTCAATTGGCGGTGCCTTAGGTTACAGATCTGGTAAAATCAACGATTTATTGAATAAAATGATGTAATTTAAGGTGATTTAATGATTAGAAAAAGCAAAAAAATCACGAAAATGAGAGGCTCCAGAACCTGCGGATATGGAGAAGCTAAAAAACATAGAGGCGCTGGCCACAGAGGTGGTAGGGGTAACGCTGGTCACCAGAAACATAAATGGTTGTCAGTCTGTAAATTCAATCCTGATTACTTCGGTAAATACGGATTCAACAGAAACCCCGGCCTTATAAAACAGTTAGAAACTATTAACATTGGAGAATTGGAAGAATACATCTTAAAATACAAAGATGCATTCCAAGTAGAAGATGGAAAAGTTGTAGTTGATGCTACCGAAATCGGATACGAAAAAGTTCTCGGAAAAGGAAGAATCTCAACCGCAATGGTTGTAAAAGCAGTTGAATTCTCTGAAGGAGCTAAAGAAAAAATTGAGGCTGCCGGTGGAGAATTTGTTGAATTATAATTCAATTAAGAACCACTTACTTCATTTAATCCTGCTTTTTCTTATTTTTGATAGTGGATACTATGAAAATCCAAATCAAATAACTACTCATTTTTTAGAATATTTTGTAGATGCGAAAACTATATCCAATACTTTTTCCAAAAATTATCTTAATGATTATATTTGATAAAAAATTTCGTGTTTTTATCATTTATTGAAATTTATAATGTTTATTCCAAGGTGAGAATTTGGAAAGTTTTCTATTAAAAATAAAACCTATACTTGAGTTAATTCCTGAAGTAAAAAGACCGTTAAAAGAAATTTCATTTAAAGAAAAATTACAATGGACTGCACTTGTGCTTGTACTCTACTTTATTTTGGGTACAATTGATATTTACACTGGCGGTTCAGAAATGCCTGCAATATTTGATTTCTGGCAAACAGTTACTGCTTCAAAAATGGGTACTTTGATCACCCTTGGTATCGGGCCAATTGTAACTGCAGGGATTATCATGCAGCTTTTGGTTGGATCTGAAATTATAAGTCTGGACCTATCAAAACCGATGAATAGAGCATTGTTCCAAGGTTTACAAAAGTTATTTGGTATAGCACTATGTTTCCTCGAAGCTTTAATGTTTGTTGGAGCAGGTGCGTTTGGTACACTAACTCCACTTTTAATGGTTATATTGGTACTGCAACTTGCACTTGGTGCTATATTAATTATTTATCTTGATGAAATTGTTTCAAGATACGGTATCGGTTCAGGTATCGGTCTTTTCATTGCGGCAGGAGTTTCACAAACAATATTTGTAGGAACTTTTGGTGCAGAAGGGTACTTATGGAAATTCTTCAGTGCAATGACTGTTGGAAGTTTATGGACTGCATTGGAATATATTTTACCAATACTCGGTACAATACTTGTATTCCTGGTTGTAGTTTACGTTGAAAGTATCAGAGTTGAAATTCCTCTCGCACATGGAAGAGTAAAAGGTGCAGTTGGAAAATACCCGATAAAATTCATTTATGTTTCAAACTTGCCAGTTATCCTTGCTGCAGCATTGTTTGCAAACATCCAGCTCTGGGGGATGTTTTTAGAAAAAATGGGTTTCCCAATTCTTGGACATTATACGAGCGGTAGGGCAACTGATGGGCTTGCATACTACTTCTCAACACCATATGGAATCTCAAGCTTAATTGCAGACCCACTTCATGCGGTATTTTACACAATAATGATGATAATATTCTGTATATTGTTTGGTCTTTTCTGGGTTGAAACATCTGGACTCGATGCAAAATCAATGGCCAAAAAACTTGGAAACTTAGACATGGCAATTAAAGGATTTAGAAAAAGCCAAAAATCAATTGAACAGAGATTAAAAAGATACATTACACCAATTACGGTAATGGGCTCAGCATTCGTTGGATTTTTAGCCGCTGCTGCTGATTTTACCGGGGCACTTGGTGGAGGTACTGGAGTATTGCTTACAGTATCTATTGTATATAGATTGTACGAACAGCTCGTTCAAGAACAGCTTTCCGAACTTCACCCATCAATTGCGAAATTCATCAGAAAATAAAATAACTAAAAATAAAAATTTTTTACTTTTTTAAAAAATATTAAATCCGATGTATTTTGTATATAAAATACTCAAAATTCCAAAAAAGGATTCAATAGACCATACTACAAGTACTATTTTGTATTCTTCCATTGATTTTTTCATTAAAATCATTCTTGGTAATGACAGATACCCCCCTTCGACATACAATTTTCCATTTTTTAATTTTGTTGGTGTAAATACACTGTCCTTTTTTGTAACTCCTGCTGTAAACTGCTTTAAAAGTGCATCAAGTATATATGGAATCATAAGTATAAAAAATTCAGGAATATAACCCCTCCAAACTGCAACAGTTGCCAAAAATGCGCCGATTGGGAGGGTTCCGGTATCTCCCGGGAACACTTTTGCAGGATATTTGTTGTAGCATAAAAGTCCAAAGTATGCTGCGGAGAATAAAATCAAAACATTAAATCCAAAGATATCTCCATTTATCAAACATACTAGTGCCATAAATAAGCAAAGAAGTATTCCCATTCCAATTTCAAGACCATTGAACCCTGCAAGCATGTTTGTAAGGTTTGATGAAACAAAAATTCCAAGGATTAATAGAACGGAAAGTAAAACATCCAGTTTTAAAAGAAGTGCAACTGGAATCCCAATTAAAAACGTTAAAACTATTTTTTCTTTCGAATTTAATCGTGAAATATCATCAATTATCCCAACAAATCCTGACAGGAATATACTAAGTGAAAGTGCAGGATTAAAAAAAAGCATTGTTATGGACGTTATAATTACGGGAGAAATCCCGCCCATTTCAGCTACTTTGATTTTATTTTCCTTGTGTAAATCATAACCATACTTGTTGTTGGCCATTTTTTTAATTATAAACTTTGTAAATATCAAAGAAATTACAAAAGAAAATAAAGCAGATAAAACAAAATATAAATCCATAGCATCACCATTTATAATATTTAAAACATAATTCAATTAATAAACTATTTATATATACATTATCGATTATTTTTGATAAAAGTTTTTGGAGGAGGATTATGGGAGAGTTACTAAATAAAGTCTCAGATTTTTTCAGAAAAAACGAAAAAATAAAAATTATTCTAATAATATTGTTTATAGGAATGATGAGCTTTCAAATCCGGGCCCAAACTGCGGATATGGCGTTTACAGATAATTCATACCTACAAGAAATGTTTTCAGATGAAAACGGTAGAATGTATTTAACTGCACTTGACCCTTACTACTACCTTAGAATGACTGAAAATTATGTAAATAGTGGTTATTCCAATGTTGGAGAAACTACTGTTGAAATAGATGGGGAAAATGTACCTTACGATACGATACAATATGCGCCTCCAGGACGTGAAGCAGGATCAGTTTCTGCGCTATCCATTGTAACAGTTTTAGTATATTCAATTTGGAACTCATTTGATTCAACAGTTACAATATTAAATGCAGCATTCTGGGTTCCCGCAATTATGAGTACATTACTTGGAATTCCAGTGTTTTTCATCATAAGAAGAAATACGTCTTCAAATATTGGCGGGCTTGTTGGATCGTTGATTTTGATTTCGAGTCCAAGTTTAATTTATAAAACATCCGCAGGATTTGCAGATACACCGATATTTGAAATATTGCCGTTATTGTTCATCGTGTGGATGATAATGGAAGCGATACATGCACAAGATAATGCCAAAAAATCTGGAATATTTGGTGGAATTGCGGCCATTTTGATTGGATTATACCCGATGATGTGGAGTGGTTGGTGGTATGCATTTGACATTACGGCCGGATTTTTAGTTTTATATTCAATATATGAATACATTACAAAGTCAAAAAATTTAAAAAATGTGATTAAAACTTCATTAATTACATTATTTGGTGGGGCAGTCCTTGTTTCAATTTCAACGGGGTTAAGCGGATTTATTAGTGGAATATTATCCCCAGTAGGATTTACGGTAATTAATGAAGCTACAAGAATAACCGGTTGGCCAAATGTATATACAACAGTATCGGAACTCGCAATTCCAACGATGGATGAAATAATTGAAAATTCAGTTGGAAGCATTTGGTTATTAATTGCTGGAATTTCTGGAATACTACTTTCATTTGTGTCGTTTAGACATGAAAAACGTGAAATTGACATAAAATATGCACTTTACTTAACACTCTGGCTTATAGCTACAGTTTATGCTGCAACAAAAGGTATAAGATTCGTTGCATTGATGGCCCCTGCACTTGCGATTGGTATTGGAATATTTACAGGTCAGATTGAAAATATCATCAAAAGATACGAAAAAAAAGTGGAATATATATTATACCCAGTAATTGGAATTCTTTCACTAATTAGTTTGTATAAATACGGTGGAGAAATCTTAAACATATTAATTCCAACCACTTACGTTCCAATTGCACTTTATCTATCAGTAATTGCATTAATTTGCTTAGCAGTATACAAAATAGTAGACATAATTTCAGAAAAGGGAAATGCTGTTAAAAAGTGTTTTGGAATACTTCTTGCAGTTATGATGGTACTTCCATCAATGGCCGCAGCAGTTCCATTTTATACTGCACCTACAATGAATGACGGCTGGATGAATAGCTTAAACTGGATAAAAACAGAAACTCCCGAAAATTCCGTTGTTACATGCTGGTGGGATAATGGACACATCTACACATGGGCTACAAGAAAAATGGTAACATTTGACGGAGGTTCACAAAACACCCCTAGAGCTTACTGGGTTGGACGCGCATTTTCAACATCTGATGAAGATTTATCCGTTGGAATTTTGAGAATGCTTGCAACCAGTGGAGATAATGCTTATTCTGATGACAGTATTTTAATTGAAAAAACAGAATCCATAAAGGAAACTGTGGATATTTTAAATAAAATACTTCCGTTAACCCGAACTGAAGCTAAAACTATACTGGTAAATGAATATGGATTAACAGATGCAGAATCGGAAGAAATACTTGATTCAACGCATCCTGAAGATACAAATCCTGATTATTTAATTACTTACAACAGAATGACAAGTATTGCATCTGTTTGGAGTATGTTTGGAAACTGGAACTTTAGTTTACCCGCAAGTACTGAAAATAGTGATAGAGAAATGGGATATTACCAACAATTGAGTGGTAGTGCACAAGAGATCAATGGTACTACCGTAATATACATCCCATTACAAAGCACCGACACATACAGTATTGTAAATATTATCGAAATAGATTCTGAAATAAGAATGGCAAATGCAGTGATCGACAGTGACGGTCAGGCTGAAATGCAAACTCCAAATTTCCATAAATTGATTTTAAAAATCGATGAAAATGTTTACGAAGAAGAAATAAATGCAAATGGGGATTATTCAGAAATCATAAGGCTCGAAAAATTATCTGATGGCACTTATCAAGTATATGCATGGATTTCAAGTAAAAACCTTGAAAATAGCGTATACACAAAATTACACTTCCTAGATGGATATGGGCTTGAAAAAATCAGCCTTGAAAAAGAATCTGTAGACCCAACTTCATCAGGATTACAGCCAGGATTTAAAGTTTACAGCGTAAATTACGGAACAGGCTATCTCAATTAATTTTGAGAAATTTAATTTTTTGATTATTTCAATTAATTTTAAATATTAACTTTTTTAATATTTTTTGAAAACTTTTAAATTAACTCAAATTTTATTTGATTAATCTGGTGATTTTATGGCTATTGAGATATTGAGGTTGGGCCATCGAGGCGAGAGAGACAAACGAATATCTACCCACGTTGCATTGACTTCAAGGGCCCTTGGAGCTGAAAAAATAATATTTACTGAAGATGATAAACACGTTAAAGAAAGCGTTGAAAGAATCGTTGAAAGCTGGGGTGGAGAATTTAAATTTGAAGTTGTAAAATCCTGGAGAACCTATACAAGAAGATTTAAGGATAACGGCATAGTAGTCCACCTTACAATGTATGGGGAAAATATTAATAAAATTATGACAGAGATTAGAGAAGATATATCAAAAACGAACAAAAACTTGCTTTTGATAATTGGTGCTGAAAAGGTTCCTAGAGAAGCATATGATCTTGCAGATTATAATCTCTCAGTTGGAAACCAGCCACATTCTGAAGTTGCAGCACTTGCAATATTTTTAGACCGGCTTACCGAAGGAAAAACTCTTTATTCGGAATATGACGATGCCAAAATAAAAGTAACTCCTTCAAAATCTGAAAAGTGTGTTTTCGTTGAAAAGGACTAATCTAACTCTCCCTGGTGAAATAGGATGATATTAAGTGATAAAGACATTTTTGACTATGTTAATTCAAAAAGAGTTCTAATTGAGCCCTTTAATTCGAAATTCGTTGGGCCTTGTTCATACGATGTCACACTTGGAAGCGAATTTATAAAGTACAAGGAAGATGTTTACGACCTTAAAAAAAGTTTAAGTCACAACAAATTTGAAATTGAAAACTCGATTATGGTATGTCCTTTGAATCATCACTTGGATGAAACAATAATTGAAAATTATAAAGAAAAATATAATGTCGACTGCATTGTGAGTGGCGGGCTTTTAGGGACCACCAATGAATACGTGGAACTTCCAAATGACGTTTGTGCGCAATATCAGGGTAGAAGCAGTTTTGGAAGAGTATTTTTACAGACACACCAGACTGCGGGCTGGATTGATTCAGGATTTAGAGGAAAAATAACTTTAGAAATTGTAGCATACGATAAACCCGTAATACTTTATAAAAACCAGAGAGTTGGGCAGCTGATATTTAGTAAATCACTTTCGCCTGCAGATGTAGGTTATTCTGACAGGAAATACTCAAAATACGCCGGACAGAAATCAGTAATGGCTTCACTTATTAAAAAAGACTTTGAAATCGATGAGGAGGAATAAAACATGTATGTACCAGAGGAAATTATTGAAACAATAAAAATGATTGAATACCAAAATTTGGATATTAGAACAACAACACTCGGTGTCAACCTAAAAGACTGTGCTGATAAGGATTTAGACTTGTTAAAAGAAAATATTTACAACAAAATAACGTCATTTGGCGGAAATTTAGTTGAAACTGCAAACAAAGTTTCCCAAAAGTATGGTATTCCAATAGTAAATAAGAGAATTTCGGTAACCCCAATCGGACTTATTATGGGAAGTACTTTGAAAGGATTAAGTAATGAAGAAGCAATCGATGCATGCGTTGAAGTTGGAATTACACTCGATAACATTGCAAAAGAAGTTGGAGTAGATTTTATTGGAGGATATTCTGCATTAGTTCAAAAAAGAGCGACTCCTGAAGAAAAAATGCTTATTCGATCGATCCCGAAATTAATGACTAAAACTGACAGGGTATGTGCATCAGTTAATGTTGCTACAACGAAAGCAGGCATTAACATGTATGCAGTTAAAAAAATGGGAGAAATAGTTAAAGAAACTGCAGAAATCACAAAAGATGCAATTGGATGTGCAAAAATTGTTGTATTCTGTAATGCTCCAGAAGATAACCCATTCATGGCAGGTGCATTCCACGGACCTGGTGAAGGAGATGCTGTAATCAATGCAGGAGTTTCTGGACCTGGTGTTGTTAGAGCTGTTGTTGAACAGTTGAAAGGAAAAGATATCGGAACTGTAAGTGACGAAATTAAAAAGACTGCGTTTAAAATCACCAGAATGGGAGAACTCGTTGGAAAAGAAGTTGCAAGCGAATTAGGTATAGACTTCGGTATTGTTGATTTATCCTTAGCACCAACCCCTGCAATTGGAGACAGTATCGCAAACATTTTGGAAGCTGTCGGTCTTGAAAGATGCGGAACCCATGGAACTACTGCAGCACTTGCAATGTTAAACGATGCAGTTAAAAAAGGAGGAGCAATGGCTTCAAGCAATGTTGGTGGACTTAGTGGTGCGTTCATTCCAGTAAGCGAAGATGCAGGAATGATTGAAGCAGTTGAAGTTGGGGCTTTGAGATTAGAAAAACTTGAAGCAATGACTTGTGTTTGTTCAGTTGGTCTTGATATGATTGCAGTACCTGGAAAAACACCTGCTTCAACATTATCTGCAATTATGGCTGATGAAATGGCAATTGGAATGATAAACAAAAAAACTACGGCAGTTAGAATTATCCCAGTTCCTGGAAAAGATGTTGGTGACTCAGTAGAATATGGTGGACTCCTTGGAACTGCACCAATTATGCCTGTTAGCGAATTTTCTTCCGAAGAATTTATCGAACGGGGCGGAAGGATACCTGCACCAATACAGTCACTTACCAATTAAATAAAATTATAAGGAAAGTTTTATAAACTTTCAAAAACATATGATTTTTAAATAAGGTGATAAAATGGCTAAAAATCAGGATGCAGGACTCAGTACAAGTGCAGGACTTGTAAGATATATGGATGAAGATGTTTCAAAAATAAAAATATCTCCAGAAAAAGTTTTAGGATTAACCGTATCAATTATAATCATTGAAGCTGTTATAAACTACGGAATTTTGATTTAATTAAAATTAAAAAAAGTTTTTTTTTTGAATTTTTGATTTTAAAATCTTAAATTAGTCGTATTCTCTCCACGTATGACTGCATTTTTTACATTTGTAAAATCTAGTTTCAGGCTCATCGGCACATCTTGTTTGCTGTAACCACCAGAATGCCTCCATGTTTCCACAAGCAGGGCACTCGATTCTTGTTGTTGGAAGGGTGTCTACATTTTCAATGACTGTAACATCTTGTTTTTTAGATTCTATTTTTTCTTTTAAAGCGTATTCCTGGTTTGCATCACCAAGTTCTTCTTCGTGTTTGCAAACTACACATTTTAAAACTCCTGCTTTTGGGAGCATGATATTATTACATTTTGGACAAAATTCGACCATAAATCCCACCTTATAATTCGGTTATAAAAGGAAAATATCTTCATAATTCAACTTAAAGAGGTTAAATTACTATTTATAACTTTCGATTTTTTTAACTATTTTGTTTTTGCCCACATCTTTTAGTTTTAAGTAAAGCGGGAGGATTATTAAAACGTATATCGGAAGAATTTCAAGCCTTCCAACCCACATTGAAAATATCCCCATAAGTTTTGCTGCAGGATGTAATGAGTGGTTTACAATATCAACTGAAAGACCCATATTCGCAACAAGAGACACTGATTCAAATATAGATAAAAAGGGATCATATCCGAGGCTTATTAAAACAAAAGTTCCAAAGAGGTAGTGAATGATGTATGCAAATGTAATTATAAATGCATCAAGAATTAAAAAATCAGATAGTGGATTTTTACCTATTTTTTTATTTATTATCGCATTTCCAGGGGATACTACTTCTTTTAACCTATAATAAAACCCTTTTGACATTATTACAAGCCGTATAAGTTTAATACCGCCAGTTGTCGTTCCAGTAGCCCCGCCAATTGCCATTACAAATATTAAAACTGCAATTGAAATGTTTGTTAAAGCAGATATCTTTACACTTGAAAATCCCGTGCTTGTCATTGCAGAAACTACTGTAAATATCGAATCAAGCGGATCTATTCCCGAAGTTAACGTAATTACAAATGCTGCAAAGAAAAGTATTGGAATCGAAGTTTTTGTTTGGATATCATCAACTCGCCTTCCAGTTAATACATTGTGGTGTACTGAGAATGATACAACACCGCCAATATACATAATTAAAGTCATTATAATCTTTGCGAAATTATTAAATGGAAAACTTTGATTACTTATACTCATACCCCCTGTTGAAATACCACACATACAGATATTTAATGCACCCCACAAATTTAAACCACTTAAATAAAGTAAACATATCCCAATCGTTGTGTATAACAAATAGATATGCCAAATTTTTTTAATTGTTCCAATCGTACTTGGCATAATTTTTTCTTCTCTTGCTTCTGCACGGTAGTATGCTGATGCTCCTGCTTTTGATAAAATCGAAATAACCATTGCAAGCACGCCAACTCCACCAATCCACTGTTCAAAACTTCTCCAGAATTGAAGGGTTCTTGGGAGGGATTCTACATCTCTAACAATACTAAATCCTGTTGTAGTCCATGCAGACATGCTTTCAAAAACACCATCAAGATATCCAAAATATTCAATTCCAAAATAAAAGGGGATCGCCCCAATTAATGATGCCATGAGCCATGCTAATGCTGAAATAACCATTGCATGCTTTAATTTTACTGAAACTGGTTTAGTAAGCTTATTTATCAAAAGTCCAATTATCATGAAAAAAAGTGACGGGTATAAAAAGTAAAAAAATGGTTCATGAAAATAAATTCCGATAAAAGAAGGTACCATCATTATGAGACCAATTGTCGATATCAATATCCCCAATTCATGTAATATCCCGGAAATATCGCTTTTTTTGAAAATTTTCATAATACCCCAAAATTAAAAGAATTAGTAGAAATCTGAATCGATTGGTTCATCAGTCAGGTTGCTAAACCGTTCAGTAACAATTTCCAAGCATTTTTGAACGGTTTCACTGATTGAAACATTTTCAATGACTGGAACGTTGTTTTCTTTTGATTTTTCAACAATATATTGATTAATCTCTTTTATTATTTCAAAATTCTCTAAATATCGCTCAAGTGGCCTGTCACTTACTTTGGCCCTTGCAGTAAATCGTTTTTTATGGATTTCTTCTGAACTAAGTGTTAAATTCAAAAATATCACGTTTGGCATTGACTGATATTTTTCACCCATAAGCCCCGGAACTATGTGGGTTCCTTCAATTATAACACTCGTTCCTTCAGTTAAACTCCTATCTATAATACTTTCAATACCCAAAAGAACAGGTTCGACGTGTCTTTCAAATCCGAGTAAGTGCATTCCTTTTGTATCCTGTTCTTCCCATTGGGAGCGCCTAAGTGCAGTCCATGCAGTATATGAGGATTCATAAAGCATTGGGACCAGATCTTTTGAGATACTTCGTCTCATTACTTCCCTTATTGAATCGGTTCCAATAACACTTGGAATACCTAGCCTTGATGCAAGCTCAAATGCAATTGTAGATGTTCCGACCCCACTAGATCCACCTACAAGAATAATTATTGAATGTTTCTTTAAAACTCTTCGCCATAATAAATATTTTTCGCCAATTCCTTCGTAATCTCGATTAATAAGTGTGTAGTATACTCTTCGTCTTAATTCATCTTTAGAAATCTTTAATACATTTTGTTCAGTTAAATCTCGCTCAATCTCACGTGCTAAAGTATAGGACTCACTAGGTTTCATTCCCGCAGCGGATAGGGATCTCGCTAAAAGACCCTTTGAAAAGGGCATATCATATTCCTTATCTGTTACTAAAATTCTACTAATATTTTCATCAAACGTCATCATATCCCTACCAATCTAAAATAAAAAATGAATACTAATTACAACCATAAAAAAGTAGTTAATTAAAATTTTTATAATTATTTATTTCTAACATCAATTGTCTGAGTAAGTTCTGGACCTGTTGAAATAAGAGTTACCTTAACACCAACTTTTTCTTCAACTTCTTTTATGAATGCCTTTCCTTTTTCAGATAATTTCTCGTATTCTGTTATGCCGTAACATTCATTGTCGTATTTGTCAAGACATGTTATTGCTATTTGGGTTGCTCCGTTTAATCTGCATACTTTTTTAGCAAGTTCATGATCGAAGTAACCAACTCTTCTTCTCCTTCCAGTAACGGTTCCGTATTCAACAACTCCGAGACTTTCAGCTTCTTCCACGGACATTTCTGTTGGGAAAGGCCCTTCACCAACTCTAGTAGGATATGATTTGAATACTGCAACGACTTCGTCAATTTTTGTAGGGCCTACACCAACATCTGCTGCAAAAGATGCTGCATTTGTATCTTTTGAAGTAACGTAAGGGTAGCTTCCGTAGAATAATGATAAGAGGGATCCTTGGGTACCTTCAATCAATACATTGTATCCAGCTTCCAATGCTTCATTCACTGCTTCTGAAACATCTCCAAGATATTTGGAAATTGATTCTACGTCTTTTCCTTGTTTCAATGTCCTCATTGCCCGGTCAACATTTGCAGGACCACATCCTGTTCCTGTTGATCCAATTTCTTTTGAAAGGTGTTCGTTTGATTTATCAAGTTCCTTGTGGATTTCTTCAATGATACCACACCTGAAATCAATTATCATTCTTTCTCCAACATTGAACTTTTCGAGCATTTGGATCTCTTTGAGTAAAACTTCAGGATCAGTTAAAACTCCAGCACCAACGGCGAGTTTTGCGTTAACATTTGGAAAACCAGTTGGAACCATTCTTATTCCGTATTTTTCTCCGTCCACTTCAACTGTGTGTCCTGCATTAGGGCCTACACCGCCTCTTGCAATAATTGACGGATTGTCTTTTTTACAGAGGTAACTTATTATTTTTCCCTTTCCTTCGTCGCCCCATTGGCCACCAACTACTATGGTACATGTCATTTACAGAACCTCCATTCAAATCCTCAAGCATACTCGGAGGAGTTCATATCCAATAAATATTTGAATTAATAAATACGAATTTCCAGAAAAAAAGAAAGTGAAATTCATTTAGTTAAAGTAGCTGTCAAATTGTCCTGCATCGACTGCTTTTTGTGCTTCTTTTGGAGTCATTCCTTCAACGTTTACTCCAACTGATACACAGGTTCCAATAACTTCTTTTGAAGCGTTTTTCAAGTTGTATGCTAACATTGCATCTTGTTTCATTTTTGCAATTTTAACAACTTGTTCCATTGTCAAGTTTCCTGCAACTTGGTGTTTTGGTTCTTGTGATCCTGTTGTAATTCCTAGTTCTTTTTTAACTAACGCGGATGCTGGAGGAATACCAACTTCAACTTCGAATGTTCTTTTATCAGTATTAACAATAACTTTAACTGGAACACTCATTCCGTCATAGTCTTTTGTCATTTCGTTGATTTTTTGAACAACTTGCATGATGTTTACGCCCAAAGGACCGATTGCTGGACCTAAAGGAGGACCTGCTGTTGCTTTTCCACCAGATACGAGTATCTCTACTACTTGTTCTGCCATATATTCACCTCTAAATGAATCGTGTTTAGTATCGCAATAATACTATCATAAGTTCCTTATTCTTATTTATGTGTATCCTATTTAAAATTTACCATGACTTTATCAAATACAAATTAATCCTGTTTGGATACAATTTTAACCTGTTCAACGCCAACAGTTATCGGAATAGGTACTGCTGCATCAATTAATTCAAGCGTAACTTCTTCTTTGTGTTTGTCCACTCTTGTAACTCTTGCCCTTTCACCTTTGAACGGACCTCCAACCAATTCAACGATATCTCCTTTGTCGATATGTTCGATAATTTTTGTTGGTGTTAACAAGTGATCGAGTTCGCTTACGCTGGTTTCTCCAGGAACAATTCCTTTTACCTTGAAACTTTTTCTAACGAGGTCATCTAATGCCCCTTTGTTAGCAGCTTCGATCAGGATGTATCCTTTTAAATCCTCAGTTGCTAAAATTGAAAATACTTCCAAGTTCTCTTTTTCAGCTTTTGAAGCAAGAGATTCTGCAACGTTTTTTTCCTGACCCGTAGTGGTCCTTACTGCAAAAATCATAATATCACCAAAATGGAATAAAATTTGAAAATAAATAATTTTAAAAATAGATCTCAAAATAATTGAAAATTATTATCAATTTATACTATATATATCTATTCATAAATTGAAAAATATAAAAGTATATTTCGTGTTTATGGCTTTATTAATCCTTTCAAATACGTGATTGGTACATGTATTATAAACCCGACAAAACCAAGAAGGCATATTCCAAGACCCGTCACTTTAGAAATGGTTAAGTATTCCTGTCTTGTTGGCTTTCTTGAAATCATTAATACTCTTCTGCATTGATGTAAAAAGTCTTTTAAATTATTTAATGTCGCATGTAACTTTGAGTTGGGCATTTCAGAATTTGTAGTTTTTTCTTTTGCCATAATATCCCCCGCCAAGTGTTAAAAATTAAATTTAGATTTTTGGGATATCTATTAAGTATCTCTTTTTCGTTACATCGATGGTGTAGTCACCAGTTGATTTTGTACCTGTAACGATAAGTAATACCCTTAATGAGTTTTCGAGTGTTTCATCGATTGTAGTTCCCCAAATAATCGTTGCTTTTTCATCTAGTCTGTCTGAAACAGTTGAAACGATTTCCTTTGCTTCTTCAAGGCTCATGTCTTCAGGACCCGTTATGTGGATTAATGCACCGGTTGCGCCATCAACATCAACACAGAGGAGCGGGCTGTTTAATGCGATTTGTATTGCTTCTCTTGCTCTCTTCTCAGAGTCACTCTCACCAATACCCATCATTGCAATTCCGCCGTTGTTCATTACTGCCCTAACGTCAGCAAAGTCCACGTGAATGTCTCCTGCGTTGTTTACGAGTTCAACCATTCCCCTAACTGAGTTCATTAAAACTTCGTCTGCAACTTTGAAAGCAGTTCTTAATGGAACATTTTGAACAATTTCTAACAATTTATCGTTAGGAATGATAACAATAGTATCTGCAACTTCTTTTAATTTATTAAGACCTGCAATTGCATTTGACATTCTAACTTTTCCTTCCATTGAGAATGGTAATGTAACAACTGCAACTGTTAAAGCACCAATTTTTTTGGAAATTTCTGCAACTACCGGGGCTGAACCTGTTCCAGTTCCTCCACCAAGTCCACAAGTTACAAATACGAGGTCTGAATCCTGAATTGCTTTTTTAACTTCTTCTGAATTTTCTTTTGCAGATTCTTCACCTTTAACAGGGTTTCCACCAGCACCTAGTCCTTTTGTGAGGTTTTTACCAATCAAAACTTTCTGATCTGCGTGAGTTTTTACGAGCTGCTGTGCATCTGTGTTTACTGCAATGATTCTTGCACCTTCGATGCTTTCTGCGATCAATCTATTTATTGCATTGTTTCCTGCGCCACCGCAACCTACAACCGTAATTCTTGCTTTTGACTGTTCTATCAATTCAAGCAATTCTCTATCTACTTCGGAAAGCTGTTCTGGAGCAGGTTCCAAAAAATCTGTTTGTGCTATGTTTTTTAAGAATTTCAAGATTATTACCTCCTCATTAAAATGGTGCATGCCCTCAAAGCCCTGATTGTGTGGGTTTTAAATAATCATTGGAAATATATAAGTTACAAGATTTATATCTTTTGATTAGGACCAATACCAAAAATATAGTTATAAATAAAATTACTAATATTCGGAATATAAAGCCGATTATAGCTTTCATTTATCTGATTCATATTTATATTATTTTCTATTAAAATGCGGTGAAACTGTGATAACCTCAGAAGAGAGAAATTTAGCGGCCAAAAAATTACTGAAACTTGCTAACGATATGTATGAAGACATCATACGAGGAAAAAGACCTAAAATCACCTTCCCAATAAGAAGTCTCGCAAATGCAAAATTTGATGCTGAAAAAGGAACTTTTGCGATACTTGGAAAAGAAAAAGATAGGATGTTAACAGTAAATCAGGCAAAAATATTTGCCCAGACTATCAAAATGATGGAATTTTCAAAAGAACTACTCGATACAAACGATTTCTCAACTCTAAGAGAAGCTTATTATGTCTCCAAAAACTGGGGTGAAGCAAGATTTGATGACCAGCAACCATCAAACGGAGTTATTGAAGATATCGAAGCTGCTTCAGAATATTTAAGGGAAGATTTAGGATTTATCCCTGAAGAAGATGGTGCAGCGGTTATCGGGCCGTTACAAATCGTTGATAGAGCTGCAGATGGTTCAGAAATTAAAATTGACTGTACAAAACTTGGAAGCGGTGCATACAACATTCCAAACGATGTTACAAAATTAGAATTTAATACAAAAGCAGATTTCATTTTAGCAATAGAGACCGCAGGTATGTTTGCAAGGTTAAATGCTGAAGAATTTTGGTCTAAACACAACTGTATATTAATCTCTTTAAAAGGGGTTCCTGCAAGGGCGACTAGAAGATTTATCAAAAGATTAAATGAAGAACACAAATTACCAATTTTAGTATTTACGGATGGTGACCCTTACGGATATTTAAACATCTACAGGACTTTAAAGGTAGGAAGTGGTAAAGCAGTTCACTTAGCAGACAAATTGGCAGTTCCTGAGGCTAGACTTATCGGTGTAACTCCTCAAGATATTGTTGATTATGAACTTCCAACTCACCCATTAAAAGATCATGACGTTAAAAGGTTAAAAGATGGTCTTAAAAACGATGATTTCGTTAGATCATTCCCTGAATGGCAAAAAGCACTAAATCAGATGGCTGATGGTAAGGTAAGGGCAGAACAGCAGTCTTTGGCAAAATACGGTTTGAAATATGTTGTTGAGGAATACTTGCCAGCAAAAATTGAAGATCAAAAAACATGGCTTCCATAATTTTAAATAAATACGTTGATTGTATCTCGGAAATCTGGGATCAAAAATCATATCCTAAAAATATTTTTATTTTATTACGCTAAAATCGGCCGATATTAAGTCAAAATTATAGAAAACAATATAAATAGATCCAGTATACTAAATAATGGGTAATCCCCCAATATTTAAAAATACATAATGGAGACTGAACAATGGATTGGCCGTTTAAAGTTTTTACATTAACGATAATTACACTATCCTTATTGACAGCTACCTGTGCAAATTCTAGCTTCGATGGATGTGAACAAACTTTTTCAAACCTAACTTACCAAAATTTTAACGAAAATTACCATAATTTATTTGATAACAACCAAAATCTATTCTTAGAATTAAACAGCTTTTTTAAAAATAATGAGGAGTATAAAACTTTTGAAGTTAAAGCATATGCCCCTCTGAAAAAAACGTCTTCAAAATCACAAATACTTGAATCACGATACGTTCCTTCAAGTGATACGGATAGTTCATCTGAAGATACTACGGATAGTTCATCTGAAGATACTACGGATAGTTCATCTGAAGATACTACGGATAGTTCATCTGAAGATACT
>NZ_JACDUL010000001.1:252046-252244 GCF_013760955.1 Methanococcus maripaludis
GATACGGATAGTTCATCTGAAGATACTACGGATAGTTCATCTGAAGATACTACGGATAGTTCATCTGAAGATACTACGGATAGTTCATCTGAAGATAATACATACTTGCCTTCAAAAATAACCCAATCTTCAAAAACATCATTGTATATCATCAAAAAAACTAGCTATTACAGTGATGCTACAGAAGAACCAGTGTAG